>JAAZYJ010000182.1 GCA_014239715.1 Flavobacteriales bacterium | reverse complement strand
TTTATTGACTCATTTTCCAGGCTGTATGCATTGTTTGCTATTTCTTCGTGTATAATGTAGTAGTGAACCAGGGCCGGATCAAGGGCATAACACTCACTGATCTTGTTGCTTAGATCTTGAATATAAGTGTCACTGAATGGTTCATTGCTGATCACAACTTTAAATAAATCTCGGTCAACCATTGCCTTACAAAGCTGACTGAGGACCTGATCTGAAGATTCTGCCCAGACCTTTATAGCGCCCATAAGATCATAATCATCCAATTGGGCAAAGGTGTCAAGCGTAGATTTATGTTTGAAGTCATCTTTTTCTACACTATTGTTTAAGAAAAATTTGAGTGAGGGCGAGCAAAAGAGCATGTGACCTTCAGAAGCCAATAATTTGGCTCGTTCAAGGATCTTCACCAACATAAATTCAGCAGAGATCACAGTTTTGTGAAGATAAACCTGCCAGTACATGAGCCTTCTGGCAACAATGAACTTTTCAACTGAATAGATCCCTTTTTGCTGCACTACCAGCTGATCGTCCGCCACATCCAACATGTCGATGATCCTTTCACTGCTGACCACACCTTCTGATACACCGGAATAGAAGCTGTCTCTACTTAAGTAATCTAATCGATCCATATCCAGCTGACTGGATACTAGCTGATGCAAGAATTTCTTATGGTACGAATTGTTGAAGATCTCTATTGCTGTACTGAGCCGACCTTCAAATTCTAAATTCAGCACCTTCATGAAATGAAGAGAGATCTCCTCATGAGTAATTCCTTTCACAACAGAATGTTCCAATGCATGAGAGAATGGCCCGTGGCCTATGTCGTGCAGAAGTATCGCTAATATTGCTCCATTTTCCTCCTCCAGCGTTATTTCGTGCCCCTTCTCGCGCAACGAAATGATGGCTTTTTGCATTAAAAATGTACAACCCAGCGCATGATGAAACCTGGTGTGCAGCGCCCCCGGGTAAACAACATCTGTGAGTCCGAGTTGTTTAATTCTCCTAAGTCGTTGAAAATAGGGGTGGTCAACGATTTCTAAAATTAGTTCGTCCGGTACTGAAATAAAACCATAGATTGGGTCGTTAAATATTTTCTTTTTGTTAACCACTGAGTGGAATCGTAAATTAGTGCAGCGTAAAGCTATCAATTTTAGAAATAAATATATGAGTAATAAGATTCTTTGGGCAGATGATGAGATCGATCTGTTAAAACCGCATGTTATTTTCTTGGAAAGCAAGGGCTATTCGGTTGAAACGGTAAACAGCGGAGACGATGCCATTGATAAAATTGATGAGCAGGACTTTGATCTGGTATTGCTAGACGAAAATATGCCGGGATTATCCGGACTGGAAACCTTGGATAGGATAAAAGGTAAACATCCGTCGATCCCTATTGTTATGATCACTAAAAGTGAGGAAGAATCAATCATGGAGGGTGCAATCGGGGGTAAAATTGCTGACTACCTGATCAAGCCGGTTAACCCGAATCAGATCTTGTTATCACTTAAAAAGAACCTGGAATCGAAAAGACTGGTCAGTGAAAAAGCAACTACCTCGTATCAGCGAGAATTCAGGCAAATAGCCATGGAGCTGCAGGGTAGGATGGATCATGAAGAATGGGTCGAGTTTTATCAAAAATTGGTTCACTGGGAGCTGGAGCTGGAAAATTCAGACGAGGAGAGCATGCTCGAAGTTTTTGCAATGCAAAAAAAAGAAGCGAACCAGCTCTTTTGTAGATTTATTTCTGACAATTATTCCTTCTGGTTAAATGGGGTTGAAGATCCACCGGTCATGTCACATACCTTGATCGAGAAAAAAATTGCACCCCACCTACAAGGTCAATCGGTCATGTTATTTGTGATCGACAATCTGAGATACGATCAATGGAGGGTGCTTAGAAATGTTTTAAGAAACCTCTATACCGTTGATAAAGAAGACATTTATTACAGCATACTTCCTACGGCAACTCAGTATGCACGCAATGCCCTTTTTGCAGGGTTGATGCCAACCGAAATAGAGAAGAAGTTTCCTCAGTGGTGGAAAAATGACCGGGATGAAGGTGGGAAGAATCTTTACGAAAAGGAGCTGTTGTCAGCGAATTTAAAGAGGTTGGGTAAGAATGTAAAACATTCATACAATAAGATAACGAACCTCAACAAAGGAAAAAAACTCGTAGACAATTTTTCAAATTTGTTGCAGAATGATCTCAATGTAGTGGTATACAATTTTGTAGATATGTTGTCTCATGCAAGAACTGATATGGAGGTGATCAGGGAGCTTGCAGATGATGAATCTGCTTACCGATCTTTGACTTTGAGCTGGTTTGAACATTCGCCTTTATATGACCTGTTTAAATTAGCTGCAGAAAACAAGATGAAGGTACTTTTAACCACAGACCATGGTACGATAAAAGTTGATGACCCAATCAAGGTTGTCGGTGATCGAAATACGAATTCGAATTTGAGATACAAACAAGGTAAAAATCTCAATTACAATGCAAGTGAGGTTTTTGAAGTAAGAAATCCCAGAGATTGTTTTCTTCCACAGCAAAACATGAGCAGCTCATACATCTTTGCAAAAGAAGATAGTTTTTTCGTTTATCCGAACAACTACAATCACTACGTTAACTTTTATAACAATACCTTTCAGCACGGTGGAATATCTCTTGAAGAAGTACTTATCCCTTTCGTCGAACTTAACCCTAAATAATGCAGGTAGAAATCAATGATCTATCCGAACTGCCTATTGTAGCTGGTCAGCTTGTAAATGTATTGCCGAAGGGTGTTGTCCTGGTGAACGGAGAAATGGGCGCAGGAAAAACAACATTGATATCAGAAATTTGTCGTCAGCTTGGAGTTGCCGATGAACCGATGAGCCCAACATACCCTATAATAAATGAATATCATTCTGAAAAACACGGCCCCGTTTACCACATCGATTGTTATCGTTTGGAGTCAGAAAAGGAGGCGGTTGATATTGGGATGGAAGACTATCTTTTCAGTGGTCAATATTGCTTCATAGAGTGGTCTGAAAATATCAGGAAACTTTTGCCTGATAATTACGTAAGGGTTAACGTTCAAGCACGGGAAAATATCCGATTAATAACGATAGATCAATGATTGTATCCGGCGATACTCTGAAATCACTTGCTCAGGAAGCGGCGCTGATGCCTCAGGAAGAAATGCTAGAGGTGGGGAAGAAGGAGAAAAAGCTTTTCATCGGAATCCCAAAGGAAACAGCGTTCAAGGAAAATCGGGTAGCTCTGGCACCCGAAGCGGTCGGGCTGTTAGCTGCTCATGGCCACACAGTCGTTATTGAATCCAAAGCAGGTTTAAAGGCAAATTTTAATGACACAGATTACAGCGAAGCAGGGGCTCGAATTGTGCATGATAAGGAAGAAGTTTTTAAAGCAGACCTGATCTTTAAGGTAGCGCCTCCGACAAATGAGGAAATTGACATTATGCAGTTGAGACAAACCTTGTTTTCAGCTTTGCAACTCACTGTCCAGCCAAAAAATACCCTTAAAAAGTTAATGGAGAAAAAGGTGACTGCAATTGCCTGGGATTACGTGAAAGATAATTCAGGAATTTTCCCGGTAATTCGATCGATGGGAGAAATTGCAGGAAACACGGCTATCTTAACTGCAGGAAGGTACCTAAGTGAGGAAATGGGAAGAGGAATGATGCTTGGAGGGGTTGCGGGAATAGCTCCTGCTGAGGTTGTAATTATTGGGGCAGGTACGGTTGCAGAATCTGCAACAAGGGCGGCTTTGGGGCTTGGAGCGATCGTTAAGGTGTTTGATAATTCTACTTATAAGCTTAGAAGACTGCAAAATGCTTTGGGTCAACGGGTTTACACTTCAGTGATCACACCTAAGGTGTTGGCAAAAGCGTTACGCCGCGCTGATGTAGCCATTGGAGCTCTGCGGGCGCAGGCAGGAAGGACACCGTTGGTGGTCAGTGAAAATATGGTAAAGGAAATGAAAGAAGGCTCTGTAATTGTGGATGTGAGCATTGATCAGGGGGGCTGTTTTGAAACGTCAAGAGTTACTTCTCACGAAGACCCCACCTATAAGGAGCATGGTATCGTGCACTATTGTGTCCCAAATATCGCATCAAGTGTTCCCCGTACGGCTTCTTTTGCTTTGAGCAACATCTTTGCTCCGCTGATTATTGATATAGGCGAGGGGGGAGGAATGGATAAGATAATTCACGACAATGCCGGTTTCAGACACGGTGTATATATGTATAAGGGAACATTAACATCATCTTATCTGGGTGAAACATTTGGGTTATCATACAAAGACCTAAACCTGCTTATGGCGGCGATATAGGTCATTTTCATGTTGAATTTACGACAATAATTTGCGCCTCAAAACCAAGTTTGTGGCTAGAATAACTAGTTTTGTTCCATGAAAATTGGAAGAAGGCTCAGGGTATATCTGATCGGCGTGGTGATGGGTTTAATTGCTACCTATTTTATTCTCGGAACCAGATCGTGTGAATGGTTGCCAGGTAAAAGAGTAAAGGCTTTTATTAGTGAAAATCAAATCAGGATCTCTGATTTCAACGCATGCCGAATGGCATGTTACGGATTGAACAGGACCGACATATTCAATGTGCTTAATTCCGGTTCTGTTTCATTTTCTGAAAGTAAAACATCGGGTGATCAGAAAGAATATAGTATTGAACACGAAGGACTTAGAGTTACCTTCGCGGTCAGCATGACCGACTCCACATCAGAAGTGGTTCAATTTCACGACCGTAATAATACGTGTAGTTGTAATGATAGTAGTAAGACCGAGCTAAGTGTCTTGTATGAACCGAATGATCTGGTTCTTGAACACCTCAGAGACAATGGGTTCGCACTAACTACCAAAAACGATTGCCAGTTTGAATGTGCGGGAATAGATAGCGCTTACGCGAGTTCCGCGTTAGAAAAGGGATTTGTTCTAAACGACAGGAGCTTCCCAAGAAGAAATCCAAACCCTGTTTACACGATTCGTCTTATGAAAGGCATTTCAGATACATTGTTTTTTGTTGTTGAGGAAGGCTTCAAAACAAGAATATTGGAAATCTACAGTAGCGCGGATGATTTCGATTGTATTTGTGATTAAGCGCTTCTTCTTCTTCTTCTTCTTTCTTTCATGATCAAAGACAGCTCTCTTGTGGTTTGTCCGGCAACAGATGTGTTTTCATCTGCCCTGCGCAGTAGGTATGGCAATACCTCTTCAACCGGTCCGTAGGGAACATACTTAGCAACGTTGTATCCGGCATTTGATAAATTGTAGCTAATGTGATCACTCATCCCCAATAATTGGGCAAAACAAATTCTTGGATCATTTTTCTCAATTTGATGTGCTTCCATCAGTTTGGTGAGATATAGTGAGCTTTTTTCGTTGTGAGTTCCGGCGCATATTTCAATTCGATCAATGTTATTTAGACAGTATTCTAAGGATAGATCATAGTCTTTATCTGTATCTGCCTTGCTTTCCTGTATCGGAGATCTATAGCCTTTTTCCAAAGCTTTGTCGCGCTCTTTTTCCATGTAAGCTCCCCGCACCAGCTTCAATCCCAGAAGAAACCCTCCTCGCTCAGCTTTTTCCTTACTTGTTTTGATAAACTCCAGTCGGTCCCACCTATATAGCTGAATCGTATTGTACACAATTGCCCGTTTTTGATTGTATTTGGCCATCATATCCATGCTGAGGTCATCTATTGCTTTCTGTATCCAGGACTCTTCAGCATCAATAAAAACAGGTGTGTTTGCCTCAAATGCAGCGTGGCAAATTCGATCCACACGCGTGTATAACGCAGTACGGTCTTTTTTCTCTTTTTCTGTGAGCTTTACACCGTTGCTCATTTTCTCTAACAGGGAGAACGGAGCCAAACCGGTAACCTTAAATACGCTGTACGGAATAGCGTCCTCTTGATTGGCACGTTCAACTGTGTTTAAGATCTCCTGACATGTGATCTCGAAGTTAGCTTCGCCGTGCTTTCCCTCAACTGAATAATCGAGAATTGTCCCAATGCCATACTGCCACAATTGCTCTATGGTATTGTTGCATTCTGCTATGGTCTCACCCCCGCAGAACTGTTTGAATATCGTCGCTTTAACCGCTCGTTTTATAGGGAACCTAACCGCCAGGGCAACATTTGTAGCCCATTTCCCAAAGGACACAATGGTGTTATTGCTGACAATTTTATAGAGCTTGTACGCCCTGTTCAGCTCGATATTAGATTTGCTTCTAAACGCTATTTCAGTATCATCAAATGAAATCATTCGATGACAAATATAATTATTCAACCAATTGAAAATATCCTTCACTATTTGTTCGATTCTTACTTTCTTTGCTTTATGAAAGAGACCTTTCACTTAGCCTCGGCTGGTCATGATATTGTTTTTGGAAAAGCAGAGCTAATTCTAGCAGAATATTTTCAAAGGAATCCTGATAAAAGACCAATTGTAATTGCGGATGAGAATACCTTTAAACATTGCTGGCCAAAAGTTTTAGGAGCCAATGATGATCTAAATGCGGCAGAGATCATTCAGCTTGATAGTGGTGAGGAAAATAAGAATATTGATGTCTGTGTTCAGGTATGGGAGGCTCTGTTGGAGCTGAAAGTATCGCGCAATGATGTCATCATTAATCTTGGCGGAGGCGTTATTACAGACTTGGGCGGGTTTATTGCCAGCACATTTAAGCGAGGCGTTT
>JAAZYJ010000282.1 GCA_014239715.1 Flavobacteriales bacterium | reverse complement strand
CGCTTTCAGAACGGATAGACGGTAAAATGAAAGTATATCTGAAAGCCAGGATGGAATTATTCCCTGAAATAAAATATGCTGCTGACGCCAATAGCACCTTGCGTCTGACCTTTGGCAAGATAGAAGGCTCAGCTCCAAGAGACGGGATGAATTATACGTATTACACGACTTTGGACGGTATGATCCAGAAGAACAACCTGGGCAATGATGATTACGAGTTGACTCCGAGAATGAAGGAGCGTTGGGAGAAGAAAGATTATGGCATGTATGCACAGGAAGGAAAGCTGAGAGTATGTTTCAGCGGTTCAAATCATACTACCGGAGGGAATAGTGGCTCGCCCGTTTTGAACGGCAACGGTGAATTAATGGGAATTAATTTTGACAGAACCTGGGAAAGCACGATGAGTGATTATTTATTCGATACGAGCAGATGTCGAAATATTGCAGTGGATATTCGGTACGTACTATGGGTAATTGATAAATATGCAGGCGCAGGTCATTTAGTGAAAGAGATGAAATTGGTGACCGAACGGCAAGAAATAGAATCGGAGATAAATTACGATAAGGTCATCGAAAACAGTACGGAACAACTTGCCTCAGGACCGCAGTCCATGGCTGAGGTTTTTGCTAAGAGAGCAGAAGCGTACGCCAATTTGAATAAAATTGATGAAGCGATTAAAGATTATTCAGAGGCCCTAACTCTTCAACCTAAGAAGCCAAGCTATCTGATTCGCTATGGTGACTTACTGATTGCCGATAAGCAGTATACAAAGGCACTAAAATATGCCGATAAGATCATAGGGAAAGACAAAAAGAACTTTTACGCGCAAACCTTGGCAGGCAAAGCTCTGGTGGGGTTGGGAGACAAAAAATCAGCGATGATCCGGTTCAATAGTGCATTAAATGGTGTTTACGGTGAACCCTATTATCAAAGAGGCTTGTTGAATTTGGAATTAGGAAGAAAGAGTGATGCGTGCAGAGACTTTGGTTTAGCGGCAAAAGCAGGAGGGGATCCATACATAGAGAACTACAGAAAGCGATGCCAGTCGGGAAACTAGGGCTTTTTAATTCTTGACTCCATTGGGAATTTAATGCCATTCATTTTTTCCAGGTATACCTTTACCTTTCCTATAAGAATGGATGCTTCAACATAAATCGGAATTCGATTTTTGTCATCGGAAACACTTACTTCCATGCCTTCCCCGCTTTTGAAAATTGTTCCCTCAATAAGCAGAGGTCGGAATTTTATCACTTTGTATTTACTTCCATTCCTGGATGTTGCGGTACCACGTCCCGTAAAGCGGATATAAGTGTTGTATTTTTGTCCGTCAAGAATAATGCTAAGCGGTATGGTGTCCATGACCTTTGCTTTGCTAAAATCAAGAGTTCTTGCATAATAAACCAGTGTCATTAAGTCGAATGAACATGAAGTCTTGTTTATAGTATCTTGCTTCGTTCCTGCCCGGGACTTCTTGAAATAAACTTCATGCTCTGATTGATTAAATGTATAATCATAATAGACCTTTGAACTTCCTTCTTGTGCATTTCGTATGAATCGTTGTGGCCTGAGGTGTTGCTGAGTCGACCAGGATTGATATTGATCACGCACCCTGAATATCCAGTCATACTCTTTAAAAGTTTTACCAAGCCCGTTAAAATGATAGCATTTGCTCCCATCGTACAATGAATCATGTACTTCAAACCGAACTTTTCCGGCGGGTACCCAAATCTTTCTCAGATTGTAATAAACGACGTAATCCAACTTCTCACCACTCTCAAAAGGCATAGACTCTACCGGACATTGCCCGTAGAAGGTTGCCTGAATAAAGAATACAAAAAAGAAACTCACCCTTATGCAGATAGAGGTCGCAGTCATTCCATGAATGAATTGATGGGTCAAAATGTCTGTTTTACGGTCTTAAGGCGTCACCATTGCCTTTACCGTCAACACGGTAGTGTTTGGGTTCGTGTTGGAATACACCGTTACTGTTTTCTTATCTTCTCCTTCGCTTTCTCTTGTCTTTGGTCTGAAAACAACATCAATTTTTCCTTTACTACCCGGCATTATCGGGTCTTTTGGCCAATTAGGCACCGTGCAGCCGCAAGATCCTTTGGCATTTTCAATGAGCAAGGGTTCAGTACCGGTATTCACAAACTCAAATGCATAGGCATTTTCAGATTGCGCCTTTACTTTACCAAAGTCTATTACATCCGTAGCAAACTTAATATTCGTAATTGGTCCTGATGCTGCCTCTGGTTCATTGTTGAGCAATGAATTCTGAGTGGGATCCTTTAGTTCAGTCCGGTTAGGATTATCCAGCGTCAAATTGCTTTGCGCTTTTTGAGCGTTGTCAGGTATATTTTGAGTTTTGCCCGGTATATTGGAATATCCCGAAATAGGATCCTGATCAATTTGTGCTGTGGGTAGAGTCGTTTCACTTGTCGCCTGATAATAGGTATTTACAATTAGTGTCAACGCAATTAATGCTAATAATCCTACTTTGACTTTGTCTGTATTCATTGGTGTTGATTTTTAATTTTAAAAAGCCCTTTAGTTAGGCTAATTTATCAAATAATGAATCAATTCGATGCTAAATTAACTTTATCATAACTTCCATCCTCCAGAATCTGAATGGCTTTGTTGTATGAATTATTCAGCTCATTGATTATTT
>JAAZYJ010000251.1 GCA_014239715.1 Flavobacteriales bacterium | reverse complement strand
TTAAGCAGGGGTGCGACTGCTAAGAAATATTCCCGATTGATGTACTAAAGGTACAGAAAATTTTTGCCTGGATAATACGCCATTGATCCTAGCTGCGCCTCAATTCTAAGCAATTGATTGTATTTAGCAACCCTGTCTGATCTTGACGCCGATCCGGTTTTAATTTGTCCACAGTTCAAAGCCACGGCAAGATCAGCAATTGTGTGATCTTCCGTTTCTCCGGAACGATGACTCATCACAGAATTGTATGTGAACTTCGTTGCCATATTCACCGCATCGATGGTTTCAGTAAGCGTACCTATTTGATTTACCTTTATCAAGATCGAATTTGCAGCACCTGTTTTGATTCCCTCTGCAAGTCGTTCCGTATTGGTTACGAACAGATCATCACCGACAAGTTGACATTCGGTTCCAATTGCACTTGTCAATTCTCTCCAACCGTCCCAGTCATCTTCATCCAGGCCATCTTCTATAGACACTATCGGATATTTTTTCTGCCAATCCTTCCAAAAAGAAACCATTTCCGAAGAAGTCATTTCATCTCCTGTTGATTCAAATCTGTATTTTCCATCTGAATAAAATTCAGAAGCTGCAGCGTCAAGAGCAATATGAATGTCATCCCCGGGTTTATATCCGGCTTTTTCAATTGCTTGAATAACCACTTCAATGGCTTGTTCATTTGACCCAAGATTCGGTGCAAAACCTCCTTCATCACCTACATTGGTGCTCATACCTTTGTCTTTCAACACCATTTTAAGATTGTGAAAAACCTCAGTACCCATTCTAAGCGCTTCGCTGAAGCTCTCTGCACCAAAAGGCATGATCATAAATTCCTGAATGTCTATTTTATTGTCGGCATGTGAACCTCCATTTAAAATATTCATCATTGGTACAGGTAGGGTTAGGGCGTTGACGCCTCCAATGTACCTGTACAAAGGTTGGCTTAATTCTGCTGCTGCTGCTTTTGCAACGGCAAGTGAAACACCTAATATCGCATTGGCTCCCAAATTGGATTTGTTCTTGGTATCATCCATGCCGATCATTAGTCTATCTATCATATTCTGATCGAACACATAAAGTCCTCTCAACTCATCACAGATTACAGAATTAACGTTATCTACGGCTTTCATGACACCTTTCCCCAGGTAAATACCTTTATCGTTATCCCTTAGCTCAACAGCCTCATGCACTCCGGTTGAAGCTCCGGATGGTACAGCTGCTCTACCGAAGCCACCCTGATCTGTGTAAACATCAACTTCAATTGTCGGATTTCCTCTGGAATCCAAAATTTGTCTGGCCTCGATATCGGCTATTTGCCCCATGATAAATAGTTTATTGTACCGTTTGTACTTGTTTTGCTTTAATAATATTCTCGATAAACTGGTCGAACAGGTATTTGGAATCATTAGGCCCCGGTGATGCTTCGGGATGAAACTGAACCGAAAATGCCGGGTTATTCTTTAATCTGATACCCGCTAATGTATCATCATTCAGGTGCACGTGCGTTACTTCAATATTTGAATGCTTTTGTGCTGCTTCAATATCAACTACAAAACCATGGTTCTGCGAGGTCACTTCGCATTTCCCGGTAAGCAGGTTTTTCACAGGATGATTGATCCCTCTGTGTCCATTGTGCATCTTCCTTGTTGAGATCCCCTGGCTTTTCGCAAGAAGCTGATGACCAAGACAAATCCAGAACAATGGAATATTGTACTCTACTAATTCCTTAATCATGTTGCTAACCTCGGGCATTGCAGCCGGGTCTCCGGGGCCATTTGATATCATTATGCCATGAGGGTCCCATGCAACAAGCTCAGATGCTGAAGAATTCCATGGAAACACTTTAACGTGACAATTCCTATCAACCAATGACCTGATGATATTCTTCTTAACCCCAACATCCAGCAAGGCTACACGATGCTCATTTTGAGTCCCTTCTTCATAGCTTTCTGAACAAGAAACCTTGGAAGCCAGCTCCAGGCCAGCCATTGATGGCACATTTTTCAACTGTTGCATCAGCACGTCCATATCTTGTTCTTCAGATGAAATGATCGCGTTCATAGCGCCTTTGCTTCTTATGTGTCTCACCAGCTTTCGGGTATCCACCTCACAAATTCCAACGAGCTTGTCCCTTTCAAAATATTGCTGAAGAGTTCCGGTCTCTCCGTATCGGGAGGCAACTTCTGAAAATTTCTTACAAACCATCCCCGCAATCTTGACCGAATCGGATTCAATATCATGCTCTTGCACTCCATAGTTGCCAATATGCGATGCAGTCATGACAATAATTTGCTGATAATAAGACGGGTCTGTGAATATTTCCTGATATCCAGTCATCCCGGTATTAAATGCAATTTCACCAGTTGTAGTGCCTATAGCACCAGCAGAATAGCCATGAAATACCGAACCATCCTCTAAAAGCAATATTGCAGTAGATCTCTCTTTCTTACTCATAGTGCAAAGATATATTTTGTCTTTTTCCGAGACATTATAAATTGATAAATTTCTTTACCTATATGTTAACAGTTTCCTCATTTGAACAAAAAAAGGGAAGCCTTTCGACCTCCCTTTCAAATATGATATCAGCAGACACTTACTCTTCCTCCGACTTTGATTCTTCAGGTGTAATCGTGTCTTCAGCTGTTTCTTCAGCTATCTCTTCAGTCGTTTCTTCAGCTACTGCCTCAGTCGTTTCTTCATCTGCTGCTTCAGTTGTATCTTCAGCTGCTGCTTCGGTTGTCTCTTCAGCTGCTGCTTCGGTTGTCTCTTCAGCTGCTGCTTCGGTTGTCTCTTCAGCTACTGCCTC
>JAAZYJ010000371.1 GCA_014239715.1 Flavobacteriales bacterium | reverse complement strand
CGGGTATATAGGAGGAATCGGGAAGGGTAGTGGATGTTCTATTTTTGGTGAAATCCACCATTCTTTGTGCAGGTACTGCCTGACTTTCACCGGCAATTTTCCAGCAGTTGTATTCTACATGTTTTTGAAATTCCATACCCGCCAACGGACCGTATTTATGAAATTCAGGAATATCATTGTATCGCACTTCTGTAACAATACCTGAGTTCGACCAGGGGTTGTTTCGTTTGCTTGGAGACCACCCGTTGGTTACCACTTCTTTTTGGCTGGTTGCACAAGGAGCAATAATCCCACCCGGGCACATGCAAAATGAGTAAACCCCTCTGCCATTTATTTGTGTAGCCAATCGATAGGAGGAAGGAGGAAGAAATTCACCTCTGGCTTCAGCTTTGTACTGAATCTTATCGATCAAGGATTGTTGGTGTTCAATGCGGACTCCGAGGGCGAATGGTTTAAACTCCAGCTCTATGTTTTTTTTGTGCAGCAGCTCAAAGACATCTCTTGCAGAATGACCGGTTGCCAGAACAATGTTGGTGGCCGCTATTTTTTCAGAATGATTGATCTCAATGCCGGTAATTTGATCACCCTCAAGGATAAGGTCGGTAAGCTTGCATTGAAATTTAACTTCACCACCTGCTTTGGTAATTGTATTTCTAATTGCTTCAATGATCTGCGGCAGCTTGTTCGTTCCAATGTGCGGGTGTGCATCGTAAAGAATGCGTTCAGGAGCTCCGAATTGAACCAGTTTGTTCAACACGTCCCGCACATCACCTCTTTTCTTACTTCGGGTGTATAGTTTACCATCTGAGTAGGTTCCCGCACCTCCTTCGCCGAAGCAATAATTGGAATCCGGATCTACCTGATGTTCCTTGTTGATCTTAGCCAGGTCTCTTCTTCTGTCTTTGACCGTTTTCCCCCTTTCATATATGATCGGTTTAATTCCATTTTCAATTGCTCTTAAACCGGCAAACAAACCGGCTGGACCTGCCCCGATGATATGCACTGTGTCAGCTTGAGATTTTACTGCAGGGAATTTGGGCGCAGCAATTGAATGTATCGGATTCTTCCGATCGAATTCAATTCGCAGTAAGATCTTGATTGGCTTTCTTCTTGCGTCAATGGAACGCTTTAGTATTGTAAAATGTGCTTCTGATGGAAGGTTCAACTCTTCCATTATGAACTGGGTCAAATTTTCCGAATATCCATTTTCCGTGTTGGTTGAAAGTTCAATTGTTTCAGCCATAATATCTAAAAGTAACCTTTCTATTTCATTTCAAGTGCTACCCTTCAAAGGTGATGGAGAGCAACCACATTTGGTTTTTTAAGCTATCTATAGGCCTGCTCCATTGGTTATTCTCCTGAATAAGAGAGTTTGGTATGCCCATTGAAAATTTAAGCTCCAGGCCGAACTTAAAATATTGAAGAAAAAAATCTGTTCCGACTCCTAGCTCAAATGAGAAATCCGGTTTATTTATTTTCAGAATATCATCTTCGGTTACGTCTTTTTGTGATGCCATGTCAAGGCTATATTTAGCGCCGACAAGAAACGAAGCAGCGAAATTGGATGCGCGATAGGTCCTGAATTTGAAATTGAGTGGGAAATCCAAAAAGGTAGATTCTACCCTTTGCTCACTTGTTGCAGTCGTGTCCCCAATGCTAGGGATCTGGTATGTATATTTTACGTTTCTCTCTTGAAATGACAATGAGGGAATGAAACGCATTTTCAAACTTTGAGTTAGGTGCATTGCAGTGACGATCCCAAGATTAAATCCGGACATAGGTTCAGCGGCAACTCCTATCAGTGAGTCTCCGTTTAATGAATAATTACTTGTATTTGTGATCATCCTGAAGTTGGACTTGTTATAGCCCAGTGTAAACCCAAAATGAAATAACCTCTCATCAAATTCAGCAAGGTTCTCCATGCCGCTTTGCTTTTGCCCGTAATTCATCTGGACACACAGCAAGATGCTTATTATTGCGATTACACGTTTCATGTTCAAGAGTCAAAAATATAAAAACGATTGTACAAGCCTTTTATTTTTGTCCCAAGTAGATAGATGCGACTCCACCTGACACTTTTTTGAATTTCACTTCCCTGTAACCAACTGTTTTCATTATTGCTAAAAAGTCGTCACCTTCGGGAAAAGCCGCGATAGACTCCGGAAGGTATGTGTATGCCCTTGGATCTTTTGAAACAGTCTTTCCGATCAGCGGAAGCAGCCGATTGTTGTAAAGACTGAAAAATTGTTTTGCCGGAAAACTTTTGGGTTTAGAGAATTCCAGGAGCACAGCTATTCCGTTTGGCTTTAGCACCCTCAGCATGTCAGTTAAGCCATTTTCAAGGTTCTCATAATTCCTTACCCCGAATCCAACGGTCAATGCATCAAATGATTCATCATCAAAGGGTAATTTTTCTGAATCCCCGTACTGTAAGGTGATCTTATCTGTCAATCCTTTTTTCCGGATCTTAACTTTACCTTGTTCCAGCATACCTTCAGAAATGTCGACACCAATGACCTGATCAGGGTTTAGCTTTAGAGCAGCAATGGCAAAGTCAGCTGTTCCGGTTGCAATATCCAGGATTGTTTTAGGTTGGTAAGGTTCTAATAAATTAATTGCTTTTTTTCTCCAGCTTCTGTCGATTCCTGCAGAAAGAAAATGGTTCAGGAAGTCGTATTTTTCAGAGATATTGTCGAACATCTCCGCTACCTGTTCCTTCTTCGTAGCACCCTGGTCATTGTATGGTGTGATCTTTGTCCCCATTCGTCAGTTGATTTAGTTCATTTTCATTACTATCCAACCATAGTGTGTCCACTTGGATATTTGTAATTTCTGCTTAGTAGTTTCTTACCAAACAAATAGGCAATCGTTAATGTTCCAACTCTTCCAACAAACATCGATATTACGATGATGTATTTGCCGGCATCGGTAAGGTCCGAAGTGATTCCGGTACTCAGCCCAACTGTACCAAACGCCGACACCTCTTCAAAAACCAGATCCAAAATCGTTCTGCCTTGCGTAGCAAGAATTTCACTTTCGGTAATTGACAGTGCAAAAATACAGATTAAATTTCCGCCAATAAAAATCAGAAGTACCGCAAACGCTTTTCCAATTAGATCTTGTGAAATGGTCCGCTTAAAGATGGCGGGATACTTCTTGCTTCTGATAGTCTTTGTAAACGAGGCCCAAATGATGGCGAAAGTAGAAGTCTTGATCCCACCACCTGTTGAGCTGGAGGAAGAGCCTACAAACATAAGAAAGAGCATCAGGATCAGAAACGGAACGCCTAAGCCAAAACCGTCGGAGGCATTGAAATCGACTGTGCTGAACCCTGAAGTTCTTGTAACGGATTGAAAAAGTGAGGTGATCATTTACTCACCAAAGTTCTTTCCTACCAATGTATTGTTGTATTCCAAGAAATAGAATCCAACCGTACCTATAACCACAAATATAAGCGAGAAGTACAACGCTATTTTTGTGCTGAATGAAA
This sequence comes from Flavobacteriales bacterium, assembly GCA_014239715.1. The sequence goes on along the minus strand of JAAZYJ010000371.1, from coordinate 1,557 downwards.
TTTGTTTCCAAGGATATTTCATCCGATCTCTAAGGGATTTTGGGTCTAATAGATTGAAAATGGCAACAAATCCAAGTGCCCCGAAGAAAACCAGAATTGTAATTACGAGATGCACCAGATAATTATCTCTAACCATCTCATTGTAGAGTCCTCCTTCGAATAGGGATAAGCCCGCATTGTTGAAAGCTGAAACAGAATGGAAGATGGAGCTGAACACCTGATCTCCTATTGTCTGGAAATCACCGACTCCCCACAACGGAAATAAGATCAGCGCACCCAGAAGCTCTATCCCCAGACTCCAAAAAACTATTTTCTTCAGAACACTTCTCGTATTGTGAACGGCATCCGTATTTACAAAATCCTCAACAAGCGAATCTTGCTTTACACCAAGTCCAATTTTGTTCATTAAAATAAAAATGAATCCAAACGCAATTATATTCAGTCCACCCAGCTTGATCAGTATCAGGATGATCACTTGACCTTTGTAGGTGAAATCTGTCATTTCAACTACTCCAAGACCTGTAACACAGGTTGCAGATGTCGACATGAAAAATGCATCTGTAAACCCGAGATCAATTGTTGGTTGCGACATTTCAGGCAGCATCAGCAGGCCAGTACCAGCCAGGATAATAAACAGGAAGCTCATCATAAACACTACTGCAGGATGCAGTTTGATCTTAGGAAAGAGCGACGAGGATCGTTTTAGCTCCAGGAATACGACTATGAAAAAGTAGCCTTGAATAAAAAAGGTGGTAACGTCAGTAAAAGAGCTGATTCCCATTCGTTGAAAGATCTCTTCGATCAACAGGACATCAAAAAAGTTATAGCTGATCCCTTCAATTAACAAAAAGAGCATGATCGATCCTTCGATCCATGTTTTCTTGAGAAATTGTGTTGGGTGGAAGTCGTAAAGAAAGCGAATTACATATTGGCAGATGTAAAAGATGAAGCTTGCTTTAATGATGTGTAGCAGGTTGTCTTGTTCTGCGGTAGAATGCTGAAAACCATACAAATAGATTAGTGTTGCAATGGCACTTATAGAAACGAGAAGATTAACGATCCGAAGCGCCTTTAGAACCCGCTCTTTACTTCCATAAAGTTTTAAGTTGATCCGCTCTCTAATCTTGTTAAGACTCATGCATCAGGCAAGTTGGTTCAGGGCTTTTTCAATTCTATTCATGGCTTCAGTAAGCAGTGTCTCAGACGCTGCGTATGATATTCTGATACAATCGGGATCACCAAAAGCTGTTCCGGTAACAACGGCGACGTTGGCATGCTCCAACAAATACAGACACAGATCTGACGCATTCTTAACGGTTTGCTTTCCGGTTGATTTTCCAAAATAAGAAGAAATGTCAGGGAAAACATAGAATGCACCCGGTGGTGTATTTGTTTTAACTCCTTCCATATTACTCAATCGTTCCAGCACAAGATCGCGTCTTTTTAAGAACTCATTTCTCATATCCTGAGTGACACTCGGGTCTGCCTCTAATGCAGTTATTACCGCCCTTTGCGTTATGCTGCATGCGCCTGATGTGAATTGTCCTTGCATTTTTG
>JAAZYJ010000137.1 GCA_014239715.1 Flavobacteriales bacterium | reverse complement strand
TGATTGCAGCAGGGCAGGAGAGCACGGCTCCCATTCATTAGCAATTCCTGCACAGGTAGTGGGGTCATTCAAAATATTCATATTGGTCACCTGCATCCAGTAAAGATATTCAATAGCCATGCATTGGTAGTCGCATGTTGCATCGTCGTAATGGTACCACGCACTTGCAGGATATGTAGCAGGCATCGTGAGCCATTGGCCACCTCTGGCGCTGTCCATCGCTTGTGATAAAAGCGATGAATTTGGCGCAAGTCCGAATACAGTAGGTTCTATATTGACATGCCCAACGTGATTTATTGTATGCATGATCTCTTCAACCGATGCATCTGCGCCCCAGTGCCCGGTTTGCGATGGATCAATTTCATCATTGAATAATAAAGCAGAAACTCCAGAGCCCATGTAATTGGCATCGAACGTCATCATTGCTGAATTCCCGTCGGTATGGAAAATTGGCATGAAAGCCTCATTGTAGACCAGCATGCTTAACAGTGTTGGGTCATCTATAATGCCGTCTTCGTCATTATCGATCAATTCCGCCCATACTGCTGCTGCATGTAGTACTTTTTCGTCAGATATTGTTGATTCGGCATATATTGAACACCCATAAACATCCACATATTTGCTAAAGACAGAAAGAGCCGGGTCTGAAATGTTCGGGTTTGTTTCAACCGTAAAGCAGACGGTATTTTGAGCAACTGTGCATGTGCCAATACATGCGAATAATAATAAAAGACTGATTTTCATACTTTAAATTTTGGCTGAAAGTACTGAATTTCCATATACAAACCTTGCAGAGAGAACAAGATGAAAATCAATTGTAGGTAAGGTTGGCTTTACGTTTTTTGCGGTTGCTTTTTAGCAGCTGGAAATAAGATGTTATTCAGAATAAGTCGATATCCTGCAGAGTTAGGAAATAGATTAAGATCAGTTGGGGGGTCACCAACATAATGACGGAAGTCTTCCGGGTCATGTCCACCGTAGAATGTCCATTGTCCTTTTCCGTATTCTCCATGAATGTATTTGGCTGTTCCGATCGATCTGTTTTCGCCCATGATCAGCACATTGCTCTTAATGTACCGTTTGTGGAAGTCTGTAGTTTGTCCCATAAACCCGTCAACAATGGTGGTGTGGTTTTGACACAGCATGGTAGGAACAATGTCCCACTTAGCACTGAAATCGAATAAGGTAAATTTATCATTCGGTATCGGGATCCTGTGTGCGGTAGTTCCGTCAATATCGGAAAACTCATATTCCATTGGGTTCATGTGGATACGGAAATCTTTAAAAGCGAAGGTTTCGTTAAAGTCCAATTCGTCCTGCGCATTAGGGCTAGGGGGATCGCCATCGAACATGTAGTCGCAAATGTCTGTGTGCTGCGCTGCCAGAGCAATGTCGTAGGAGTCAGTGCCTGAGCACATGGTAAATAAAAAGCCACCACCTGCAGTATAGTTCCTGATGTTAATGGCGACTGATAGCTTCATTTCGGATACTTTATTGAAACCTAGCTTGGTCGCCATACTTTCTGCGGTTGCCTGTTGTTGCTTGTACCACGGAGCGTTTCTATAACTGCGGTAAAACTTTCCATATTGCCCCGTAAAATCTTCATGGTGCAGATGAAGCCAATCGTACTCGGGCAATACTCCGGCTACTACGGAAGAATCATACACTACTTCATAAGGTATTTCTGCATAGGCGAGCACCAGTGTCACTGCGTCATCCCATGGTTGTTTCCCGTCGGGAGAATACACCGCAATTTTAGGTGCTTTGTGGAGTGCTACGACTTCTTGATTAACCTCCGGGTCTGATATTTCGTCTTTGATCGCCTGAGCTTGTACATTTGCGATCTTTTCGTAAGACACCCCTCGGATAATCAGCTCTTCCTCAATTGTGTTGTAATGATCCATCATAAAGCTCCCCCCTCTGTAGTTGAGCAACCACTCCACCTCAATGTCGTTTTGAAGAACCCAATACGCTATTCCATAAGCCTTAATGTGGTTGTTTTGGTTTCCGGCATTCATCGGGATAAGAATTTTGGCTCCAAATAATGTATTTGAAACAAGCACCAAGCTTATGATCCCTATTAGTTTACCCATTACAATATTGCATCAGTCTTCAAATTCTTCATTCAGGTCTATGTCGTCCCCGCTGAAGTCGTCGTTCATACTTGATCCTACAATTCTGTTTCCAGAATCAAAATCATCCTTGTTCCCTATAAACGGGTCTGTGCCGTATTCCATTGTGTCTATGTCGGTAAATTTGGCCAATTGGGGGATAAATTTCAAATTAACTGATCCAAGTGATCCGTTTCGGTGTTTAGCAATAATAATTTCACCTGTTCCAATGGTGGAATTATTGTTTTCATCCGTTGTGATCCCATAGTATTCCGGACGATAAATAAATGCTACGATGTCTGCGTCCTGTTCAATTGCACCGGATTCTCTCAGGTCTGATAGCATGGGTCGTTTATCCCCACCTCTTGTTTCAACAGATCTGCTTAGCTGGGATAATGCTACAATAGGAATGTTCAATTCTTTGGCAATTTCTTTTATTGATCTGGAAATACTTGATATTTCCTGTTCACGATTGCCTGCTTTGGTTGATCCGGCAGTCATGAGCTGTAAATAATCAATGATGATCAGCTCAACATTATGCTGTTGCTTGAGTCTTCTTGCTTTTGCTCTTAGCTCAAAGATTGAAAGTGCAGGGGTATCGTCAATAAAGATCGGTGCTTTTGATAAACCACCGATCCGTGCATGCAGCTGCTCGTATTCATGTGGCGCCAGATTACCTTTACGTAATTTGTCTGCCGCTATTTGAGTTTCACTTGAAATTAAACGATTAACCAGCTGAATGGAGTTCATTTCCAATGAAAATATGGCAACCGGATGATTGAACTGAACAGCTGAATTTCGTGCCATTGAAAGTACAAATGCGGTTTTCCCCATCCCTGGACGGGCAGCAATAACGATCATATCAGACCGTTGCCATCCTGCTGTTATACGATCGAGGTCAGAAAACCCCGAGTTAATGCCACTAATCCCATCCTCCTGATTCTGAGCTTGTTCAATTTGATCAATGGCCTGTTTCATGATCTGGCTCATCGAATCATAGTTCTTCCTAATGTTCCCTTCAGCTACTCCGTAGAGCTCTGATTCCGCTCTGTCCAGCAGATCAAAAACATCCTTGGTCTCATCGTATGCATTCCGAATTGTCTCTCCGGAGATCCGGATCAATTCCCTCATGATGTATTTCTGAGCAATTATCCGTGCGTGGGTTTCCGCATGTGCGGTTGAAGCAACTCTATTGGTAAGCTGTGAGATGTAAAACGGTCCGCCTACAAGGTCTAGCTCACCCTTGCTTCGTAATTTATTCGTTACCGTTAGGATGTCAATCGGTTCTGATGCCCCGAAAAGATCCATAATGGCAGCATATATTTTTTGATGAGGTTCCTTATAAAAACTTTCCGGTTTTAGAATATCAATGACGTCGTTAACCGGATTTTTTTCGAGCATAAGTGCACCCAAAACCGCCTCTTCCAAATCTACCGCTTGCGGAGGTAGTTTTCCACCTTCTATCGGAGCCCGATAGCCAACCTCCGGGAGAGGTTTACGTTGTCCTTTTATATTTAGATCACTCATGTGAAATCAAAGATAGGTTGAAAAAGTGCTCATCATATCGATTGCTCGGATTAAAGCTGTCAACATGTTGTTAATAACAGTTTTCAACAAGTGTTAATAATTTATGTTTGGGTATTTCTTATCTGGCTCGTCTAATAAGATACGTTAAATTTGCATATCAATTCACATGAGGTTGAGAAGAAAAAGTGTAAAATATTTGATGAGTTTTATGATGCTTACAATGGTATTTGTAGGGTGTAGAAAAAGAACCGACAACATACCTCCGGTGGTACAGATCACTTCTCCGGTTTACATGGCCGGATTCAATGTATTTGACTTTGTTTCCGTTGCGGCAAGTGTAAGCGATGAAAACAGATTAGTAGCGATTACTGTAGATCTTCAGGACGAGAATTTCAGTAGTGTTGTTCCCATCATTGCTATCAGTCCCACCTCGAAAGAAGCTGCAGTTTCAGAATCATTTTATCTGGAAGACATTCATTTGGAATCGGGCTTGTATTATATTAAAGTATGGGCCTATGATGGGGTAAATGAAAAATCAGCTTACAGAGAAATTCATGTTACCGGTGCTCCCCTCGAGATGAACAATATGTTTTTAGTTAGCTCCTCTGTAGCAGGCGAGCAGGAGTGGTCGAGTTTTACAACAGGTTCGATCGTTCCGTTCCATACCTTTCAATCTGAATACGGTGGCGCCGCCGTCAATTCATACCATCAGTATTTGCATACTGTAGGTGCTGAAAGTGATGGGCTGGTAGCCTACCATCCTGGTTTTGTTGACACGTTGTGGTTTAAGGATAACCCGGGTAATCCGCCGCTTCCATATTATGGGAAAATAAAGGAAGGTTCAGATGGGTTGATATATGTTACTACGACAACGGGAAAAGTATTGTCTTATGGTCAAAGTGGCACTATAGGAAGCGAGGTCAATTCGCCGAACGATCATGCTCCTGATGATTTCTTTTTGTGGAACGGAAAGATAGTTGTTGAACAAAGACATTTGAGCTCTGCGTCACATGCAATGGGCGTATATCATCCGGGCAGCGGCGTGTTGGATCAGTCCATTTCTTTTGGCAACGATATTGTGTCTTGGGAGATACGAAATGATGATGAGCTGTTCGTATTCAGCAACGACCCTGGAAATCAGGCGCACCTGCACATTTATGGCTACAGTGGTAATTATTTCTGGGAGCCGCATGGAATGCCAACAGGTAGAGTTTACGACTCTTACAGAAAAAATAATAACGAAGTGATCATTTCTCATGAGCTCGGCCTTTATCACTACACTTATTCTTCGAATAGTCTGATTCAAATTGAATCCGGTCATAGCTTTACTAAGCTGCTATTCGATAAAGTGAGCAACGTGCTTTATTGCGTGGAATCCAATAATTTGTTCACGTATGACCTGACCGGAATTCAATTAGCTCAGCTGGTTCACAGTGATGCAATAGAGGAAGTTCTTTTGCTTTACAACAAGTAGACTCAACTCGCTTCGATTCGATAAGTAGTACGTCTTGATCCGTCAAGGAATAATTGGCGCTTCATTTACTTAGTAACTCATGCTCATTCTTATACATTTGTGCTAATGAACAGGACTGAATTAATAGCCAGGCAAATCAGCATACAGCAATGGCAAGCTGAGAATGCCATCGCCCTTTTGGATGGTGGAGCAACGATACCCTTTATTTCGAGATATAGAAAAGAGGCTACCGGAGGGCTGGATGAAGTTCAGATCGGAGAGATTAAAAATGAGGTTTCCAGGTTAATAGAATTGGATAAACGAAGAGAAGCTATCCTTAAGAGTATTAAAGCTCAAGACAAGCTAACCGACGAGCTGTCAGAAAGAATTGTTGCTGCTATTGATCTGAACGCACTTGAAGATATGTATCTGCCATTCAAGAAAAAGCGGAAGACAAAGGCCAGCGTGGCACGAGAAAATGGACTGGAGCCATTGGCTAAGATACTGATGGCACAGAAAGAAAATGAGGTTGAGGAAAGAGCAAGAAAATTCATCACAAACAAAGTTACATCGGTAGAGGATGCGTTGGCAGGAGCCAGATCCATCGTGGCAGAATGGATTTGTGAGAATGCAGCAATGAGAAAATCATTGAGAAGATTTTTCGAACGAGAGGCAGTGGTTGTTTCGAAGCCGATCAAGGGAAAGGAAGAAGAGGGGGAGAAGTTCAAGGATTACTTCAACTACTCTGAATCTTTGAACAAATGCCGGTCTCACAGAATGCTGGCATTAAGAAGAGGTGAGCAGCTGGGTTTTCTGAAACTGTCGTTATTGCCACCTGAAGCTGGAGCGATCGAGAAAATGGAGCGGTTCTTTGTAAAGGGAGGCACTAAAAGCTCTTCGCAGATAAAAAAAGCGATCAAAGATGCGTACAAAAGACTGTTGAGACCTTCACTGGAAAACGAAATGAGGAACAGGTCAAAGGAAAAAGCAGACAAAGAAGCGATCAATGTCTTTGTGAAAAATTTGCGTCAACTACTTCTTGCTGCTCCCTTAGGTCAAAAGCGGATAATGGCAGTTGATCCGGGGTTTCGATCAGGATGTAAGCTTGTATGCTTGGATGAAAAGGGCGACCTGTTGTACAATGAAAATGTGTATCCTCATGCACCTCAGAACCAAAAAGGTAAGGCGATGAGTAAAATTTCTAATTTGGTCGAAACGTACAATGTGGATGCCGTTGCAATTGGAAACGGAACCGCTTCCAGGGAAACGGAAGCGATGGTCAAAAGGATCAAATTTTCAAGAAACCTGCAAGTGTTCATTGTGTCCGAAGACGGCGCCTCAGTATATTCTGCAAGTAAGGTGGCAAGGGAGGAGTTTCCCCAATATGATGTAACGGTAAGAGGAGCTGTTTCTATTGGAAGAAGGCTCATGGACCCTTTATCTGAATTGGTTAAGATCGACCCTAAGAGTATTGGTGTTGGTCAATATCAGCATGATGTTGATGAAAAAATGCTGAAAGAAAGTTTGGACACCGTTGTTGAAAGTTGTGTGAATTCCGTAGGTGTAGATCTGAATACAGCGTCAAAATATTTATTGAATTATGTGTCTGGTGTTGGCCCTGCTCTTGCTGATTGTATCGTCAAACACCGGGAAGAAGAAGGACCCTATAAAAGTAGAGCTGAGCTGTTGGGTGTTTCTCGTATGGGCTCTAAAGCGTATGAGCAGTGTGCCGGATTTATGCGGGTTTCTGGTGGTGATAACCCTTTGGATAATTCAGCTGTTCACCCGGAGAGGTACGAACTGGTAGAGCGGCTCAGTAAAGACCTGGACCTATCCATACAAGACCTTATTGGCAATGATCATGCACTAGACGCGTTAGCGCTTTCGGATTATGTCAGTGATGATGTTGGTTTGACAACAATACAAGACATTGTTGATGAGCTTAAAAAACCGGGTCGGGACCCAAGAAAGAAGGCGCGGATATTTGAATTTGAAAAAGGGATTCACAAGATCCAAGATCTGAAAGCCGGGATGAGACTGCCCGGTATTGTTACCAACATTACGAATTTCGGTTGTTTTGTGGATGTTGGTGTCAAGCAGGATGGCTTGATCCATATTTCGAATATGGCAGACAGGTTTATATCCGACCCGAACGAAGTAGTGACTTTACACGAACATGTAGAAGTAGAAGTCCTTGAAATTGATGTCAAACGAAGTCGGATCGGATTCAGATTGTTATCTGAATGACCGACCTGGTCAACGCGTAGAGTTATAGAGATATTGAAGCTAACGGTGTTAGCTCTTTGTGTGAAATGCTTAAATTTGCCCTGTTCAATCTTAAAAACGTTAGTATAGCATGCAACTGTACAATAAATTAAGTGCGAAAGAAAGAGCGAAATTAATCGATGAGGCTGGTGAAAAAAGAATCACCGTTTCTTTCTATCAGTACGCACAAATTCAAAATCCACAGCTTTTCAGAGACAATCTGTTTATTGATTGGGATAAATTGGGGATACTAGGCCGTACCTATGTCGCCAACGAAGGAATTAATGCGCAGATTTCAGTTCCAGCACCGGACTTTGAAAAATTTAAAGATCATTTATATGATATTTCATTTCTTAATGGAATACGACTTAATGTGGCAGTTGAACAAGACGATAAGTCTTTCCTTAAGCTAAAAGTAAAAGTTAAAGACAAGATCGTTGCAGATGGTTTAAATGATGATTCATTTGATGTAACGGAAAAAGGTGTCCATCTCGATGCCAGAGAATTCAACCAAATAATTGAATCAGAAGATACTGTTCTTGTTGATATGCGAAATCATTATGAGAGTGAAATTGGTCATTTTAAAGGAGCAATTACTCCGGATGTAGACACGTTTAGAGATTCACTTGATCTCATTGAAGAAGATCTCAAGGGTCACAAGGAAGACAAGAACCTGGTGATGTATTGTACCGGTGGAATTCGTTGCGAGAAAGCAAGTGCTTACTATAAGCATAAAGGCTTTAAGAATGTATATCAACTCAAAGGAGGAATAATCGAGTATGCTCGGCAGGTGAAGGACGAAGGACTGGAAAATAAATTTATGGGTCAGAATTTTGTATTCGATCATCGAAGGGCTGAAAGGATTTCTGACGAGGTGATCTCTCAATGTCACCAATGCGGGGAGCCGTGGGATTCACACGTTAATTGCTTTAACGAAGCTTGTCACTTGCTATTTATTCAGTGCCCTAAGTGCCAAGAAAAGATGGATACATGTTGTTCTGATGAATGCAAGGAGATCAGTGCTTTACCATTCGAAAAACAAAAGGTCTTGAGAAAAGGAAAGGTTGTGAGCAATAAGATCTTTAAAAAAGGAAGATCGGAACAGCTCAAGTTCAAAAAATAGGTCCGATCTTTTAAATAGCATTGTGCTGACTTAATTTGAAACGAATTTCGAAAAAGGCATTCTCCGTAGCTAACAGAAAAGAAGTATTTTCAACTTGTTAAGCATTAAAATACCTATTTTTCGTTTTTAACTAAAGACCTCTATGCGCAAGTATCATATTGTAGCCCTCTTATTGTTGTTGGTATTAACCGCTGGCAATGCAGTGAGTCAGCATTCCGTTCAGCCGATTTTACTGGACTATGGTGAGCTCCGCCTTACGGAAAATTTTCTGACTATCGAACAGCAGTTTTCGTCTGCTGAACGAAGGGAAGGCATTGCGCATCGATTGATTCAGTTTCGAGAAGTCCCGACTGCAGCTAGACATGAAACCTGTAAAGAATTGGGCATACAATTGCAGGAGTATGTGCCATACAACGCTTATGTTGTAAGCCTACCTATTCATGTGACGTCCGGCACTTTGTCAGGCTTAGGTGTGTGGAGTGTAGCTGAGCTTCCATTGCAAATGAAGGTGCTTCAAAGGTTGAGAGTGGAGCAAACTTCAGGTTGGCAAGAAAACAAAAAGAAACTGGAAGTTGTGATCAAGGTTTACGAAGACCTTGATGTGTCTTTGATCTCAAATAAGTTAAGTGATCTGATCGATGTAACGCAGATCATAGAACACGCTAATTTGATCTATGCGAATGTTATAATGGCTGAAATAGAAGAAATAGCCGACCACCTATCTGTTCGCTATGTTGACCTTGCGCCTGAACCCGGAGAGCCTGAACATGATCTGGGGAGAACATTGCATAGAGCCAATATGTTAAGCCAGGAGTTTGCTGGTGGTCGAAATTATGACGGATCAGGAGTATCAGTTGCGGTAAATGACGATGGTTTTGTTGGACCGCATATTGATTTTACGGGCCGCACTGAGCAATCGGATGTGACCGGGGACCTTACAGGAGGTCATGGCGATATGGTTGCTGGTATTCTGGGTGGAGCTGGGAATTTAGACCCTACTATGAGGGGGATGGCACCGGGAGCATTCATCCATGTCAGGCAATACGATGCTGCTTTGCCCAATACAGTAACGTTGCATCAGAATGATCAGGTGATGATCTTCAATTCATCTTATGGAAATGGATGCAATGACGGCTATACATCGCTCACGGAACAAGTCGATGATGAGATCAGTAACAATCCGGCGCTGATCCAGGTTTTTTCCTGTGGAAACAGTGGAGGGTCAGATTGTGGTTACGGTGCCGGCGGAGCATTTGGGAACATTACTGGGGGTCACAAGATCGG
>JAAZYJ010000244.1 GCA_014239715.1 Flavobacteriales bacterium | reverse complement strand
TTATTGGAATTTATTAGTTCAAAAATGGCGACATGTTAAGGGAAGAGCTAAAGTATCTTCTCGATAATGACATCAAAGAAAAAGGAGAGTTCCAGCTAACCAATGCCCTTGAGAATATGAAGGGGAAAGGAGTCAAGTTTAAACCCGGAACTGTAGTTGAATGGTTGGATTGTGGGAACAAGAACGCAACAGTATATACAAATCAAAGAGTTCTGGAAATTACAAAAGAGGAAAAGAACGTTGCGAGCACTGTAACGAGTAAGAACTCCGTGATTGTTCCGCCTTGCTTTATAGGAGAAAATGTTCACTTATTGAACGCAATTGTTGGCCCGCATGTATCAATAGGAGAAAACACGGTTATTGAAAATACGGTTATAAAAAACTCGATCGTGCAGAAGAATACGAAGGTCATAAATGCAGTTGTAGAAGACAGCATGATAGGCAATAATGCTGAGGTTGAAGGAGCCGTACTTGATCTGAGTATTGGAGATTTCACTCAACAGAAGCTATAATTTGAACAAGCTATTTTATATACTGCTATTTGCTTCGCTGATAAGTTGTTCGGTGAAAAAGCAGGGAGGAAAGACACTCTCAAATACCGAACAAAAAAACAGATCTGAGCTGAGTCACGCAGAAAATCAACAGTTCAGAAGACTATTTCATGAGGCAAATGGCTTTTTAGTAACAGAAGATTATCAAAGAGCATTTAGTAAATTCAATGAAGCACTTAAGATTTACCCGGAATGCGCGGCTTGTCACTACCAATTGAGTGGTCTATACGATTATCAAGGCAGAACGTCTTTGGCTATCGACGCGGCAAAAAATGCCGCGGATCTTGACGCAAAAAACAGATGGTACTGGTTGCAGCTTGCATATCTGCACCAACGGAGCGGACTTCACGAGGAGGCAGTAAGGTCGTTTAAACAGCTGGTTAAACTGGCACCCAATAGTGCTGAATATTATTTTCCACTTGCGGAATCACAACTTTATCTTGGCCGAAATAAAGAGGCTCTTCAAAGCTTTGAAAAAGCTGAAAAGATCATTGGAGGATCTCCGGAGCTTACGATGCAGAAGCACAGGCTTTATTTGGAGCTGGGGCAAAGCGAAAAAGCAATTGAAGAATTGAAGAGCCTTATTTCAAATCGCCCTAAGGATGTGGCAATTTGGGGCATACTTGCAGAGCTGTACGAAGAGATCGGAGAAGTAGAAAAGGCACTTGAAACCTATGAAAAAATTCTTGAAATAGACCCGCAAAATGGATTGGTGAGGCTGTCACTTTACGATTATTTTCGCTACCATGGGAATACGAAAAGAGCAAAAGAAGAGCTGAGAATAGCCATAAGCTCAGAAGATGTTCCAATTGATTCGAAACTGCAGATCATGCTCAACTTATTTAATGAAAGTGAAGGCAATCTTGATAAGAGAAAGGAAGCGTATGATTACCTCGAAATAATGTCAGTGGTGGATTCTGCGGAATCAAAGACCCACACGGTATACGCAGACTTTTTGTACAGGGAGGGAAGGGCGAGTGAGGCATTGGCAAAATACCGAAAGGCAATCGAATTAGAGCCTGATCATTTTTCGATCTGGAATCAGATCATGTTAATCGAATATGAAACTTCTGCCTACAAGGACATGAGCGTGGACAGTAAAAAGGCACTTGAAATTTTCCCGACACAACCGGAGTTTTATTTTTTTAGCGGTTTGGCCAACCTTCAGCTCAAACAATTTGAATTGGCGATCGAAAGCTTGAATCTAGGCAAGGAATTAGTAATTGACAATGAACAATTGTTATCAGAGTTTTATCAAAACCTCGGACAGGCCCACCATGAGCTCAAGCAATACGACCTTTCTGACGAAAGTTTCGAATCGGCGCTCACGTATGACCCTATGAACGTAACGGTGATGAACAACTACAGCTACTATTTGTCGTTGAGAAAAAACAAATTGGATCGAGCTGCAGAACTTTCTAAAAAATCAAACGAGCTGGTGCCGGGTACTGCAGCGTATATGGACACGTATGGCTGGATCTTATTTCAGCAAGAAAAATACAATCAGGCAGAGTCGTGGTTAGGCAAAGCAATTGCTGAAGGCGGCCAAACAGACGGCACCATTTTAGAGCATTATGGTGACGTGCTTTTTAAATTGAAAAGATTGGACGAAGCAGTTGAATACTGGAAGAAGGCGAAAGACATCGGTGGAACGACGAATAAGATCGAAAAGAAAATCACGGATCGTGAATACTATGAATAGTTCCGTCCGCAGAATACTTGTGCCCTTATTCAATTGGGCTTTTGTGGCTACATTTGGATTAATTGGCTGTACTTCAAAAAAGAAGCTGTCTTTTGAAAAGCCTGAAAAAAAGACCGAGTCGTTTCTGAATGAAAAACTGTCTGAAAATGAGCTGCGTTTTGAGACACTTTCATTCAGATCAACGGTCAAAAGTCAGCTAAACGGCGCAAACACGAACTGCAAGGCAATAGTTAGGATCCGCAAAGACAGCGCAACCTGGGTAATGATAACTGTAATAGGTAAGCCGGTAGCGACACTGATCATATCAACCGACTCGGTTAAATTCCAAAACAAAATAAAAAAAGAATACTTTGTTGGAAGCATTGATTACATGTCTAAATTAACCGAGCTGGACCTTAGCTATTCAAACTTTCAGGATGTGCTAACCGGCAATGCGATTGGGCATAACCCGGAAACAAGCTACGATACAAAAGTTGACTCCACATCTTACCTGGTCTGTTCACCAAACAGTAGAAGGATATCAAAGGCATTGGAACTGGGAGCAAAAAGCAAAGTAAAACTCCTTTATAGATACTGGCTTGATCCGGAAAACTATAAAATGAACAGGCAAATCGTGAACAACCTTTCGGATACTACGTCTATAGAGGCTGGATATTCTCAATATTTGGAGATTGAAGACCAACTTTTTCCAAAGAGGCAAAAGATTGTAATGACCAGCATGAAAGACAGTGGAGTAATAGAGCTAAACTTATCCAAAATCAGAATAAATGAAAAGCTCTCTTATCCATTCAGAATTTCAGATAAGTACACAAGGATAGAATGAGAGCCATTAAGTATATAGCCTGTGCGTCAATAATACTGGTGTCGGCGATGCAGGCGTCTTCGCAATCGAGTAGTCTTAGGTTAAAAGAACAGCAGCGATCCATCCAAAAGAAAATTTCAAACACCAAATCGCTCATTAAAGCAGCAAGAAGCTCAAAGCAGCTTACCATTGCCGAGATTGGAATAATTAAGAATCAGATCACATATCGTGAGGAGCTTATTTCCAACCTCAACTACCAAATGAGAAAGATCGAAGACCAGATATTTCATGCGGAAAAAGAAATTGAAGTACACAAGAACAACCTTAAGAAGCTAAAGTCAGATTATGCCAAAATGCTACGCTATGCCTATAAAAATCGCAAAACGGAGTATAAACTATTGTACATCTTTTCGTCCAGCAGCCTCTCGCAGAGCTATAGGCGACTTAAATATCTACAGGAATATGCTTCATACCGCCAAAAACAAGCGGACAGAATAGTTGCTGAACAAAAGAAGCTAATCGATAAGAAAGCAGAATTGAATTCCACCAGTATTAAAAATCAACAGCTTGCGGGAATCAAATCAACAGAAAAGGAGAACTTTTTAAAAGACCAAGAGCTGCAGAAGCAAGAGCTGGGCAAGATCATGTCTGACGAGGCACGGTTGCAGGCAACATTAAATCAACAGGAAAAAAAGAAAAAACGACTAACCGCTGAGATCAGAAAGGCAATAGAAGCAGAATTGGCAGCTGCCAGAGCTAAGAGCGGCAACAAGGCCATGTCAGGTTTCAAAGAGACCCCGGAAATTAAGCTTGCATCAAAGTTCTTTGAAACGAATAAAGGAAAACTCCCTTGGCCGGTTGTAAAGGGAGAAATAACGGGGAAGTTTGGCAAACACAATCACAATGTGGTTAAAACAGCTGTTGTAGAGAACAATGGCATTGATATCAGCACAACCAAAGCAGCCGGGGTAAGGGCAATATTCAAAGGTGAGGTATCAAGTATCTTGGTCATACCAGGGGCAGGCAAGGTGGTAATGATCAAGCACGGCTCGTACAGGTCAGTTTATTCAAATCTCCAGAAAGTGTTTGTCAAGAAAGGGGAAAAGGTTGAGACCAAGGAGGAAATAGGCCAATTGCTTGTTAGCGGCAATACAAGCGAAGCCCACATAGAGATCTGGAAGATCAATTCTGAGGGAACAATGGCAAAGCAAAATCCGGAATATTGGATTTACAGTCGCTAGTGGCATGATTTGAATCAGCCAACCCAGGGTTGTGGAGGGAAGATTCAGTTGACTTAGCTCCAGAAAAATCGATTTTTCATAACTTTATTGATGGCAGCTAATAGGTTTAGCTTTAAATCAATACAACTTTTGGAAGAATGGATTCGGAAATTATAAGCGCTGGGATAGTAGGAGGAGCAGGCATATTTTATATGATCTTTGTCGGTGCACTTGTTTTAATTGCTGTCGGGGCAACAATAGGGATGATATTATATCTGCTGTTTCTTCAAAAACTATTGAAGTCCATTACACAGCAAAATCAAAAAATGATTCCGGGACACGTATGGATGCTGCTGATACCGGGATATAGCTTGTATTTTCAGTTTGTATTGGTGAACAAAATCGCCGATTCTATTGCTGGAGAGCAACGGACGAAAGGAGTTGAATGCTCTGAAACGCGGCCCGGATATGGGCTGGGAATCGTAATGTGCATCCTTTTTTGCGCCTCTATCCTTCCTTACCTGGGAATGGCTGCGGGAATAGGCGGACTTGTAGTTTGGATTATGTATTGGATAAGGTTAAATAACTACAAGAAACAGCTCTTTGGCTAATTCCTAATATGGAATGGGTGCGGATGCTTACCGGTAATAATAAGTATAATGCGAAACTAATGGACCATTGCGTCTCTTTTTCTTTAACTTTGCAGAATAATCAAAAGGTCGGTTAATCGGCCTCTGATAAATTACAATATGATGTTAGATCTTTTATTTGTGAACAAAATGGGGATATGGGGCTTTGTCCTCATTCTTGTCATTGTTTTGCTTTTGTTTGGAGGAAAGAAAATTCCCGAGATGATGAAAGGACTTGGAAAAGGGGTTAAGGAATTTAAAGATGCTTCTAACGAGAACGACCCAAATAATTCTTCTGCTGACGAAGTAGAAAAAAAGTAAGCCTAAAACGTTGAAAGATTACCGTGCCCTTAAAGAAATCCAGTCGGATTTGAATTCTGGTGCGACCACATGTGTTCACCTCGTTGAACAGTACATCAAAAAAATTGAGGACAATCAACACCTGAATGCATTCTTGGAAGTGTTTAGTAAGTCTGCACTTGAAAAGGCAGCTGAGGTTGACGCAAAGTTGAAAGATGGGAGCCCGGGAATATTGGCAGGAGCCGTTGTTGGTATTAAAGACAACATTTGCTATAAAGACCACAAAGTTTCGGCATCTTCCAAAATTCTGGAAGGGTATGAATCAATTTACAGCTCAACAGTCATCAAGAAGCTGCTGGAAGAAGACGCCATTATCATTGGCCGGTTAAACTGTGATGAGTTTGCGATGGGCAGCTCGAATGAAAATTCTGCCTATGGGAATGTATACAATGCGGCAAATGAGGACTATGTTCCTGGAGGCTCCTCAGGAGGCTCTGCAGTCGCAGTCCAGGCGGGTTTGTGCATCGCTTCTTTTGGCTCAGATACGGGCGGTTCAATTCGTCAGCCCGCCTCTTTCTGCGGTGTTGTTGGATTAAAGCCGACATATGGAAGGGTGTCAAGACATGGTCTTATAGCATATGCTTCTTCTTTTGATCAGATAGGACCCTTTGCCAATAACGTTGAAGACGCAGCGCTGCTACTGCAGGTTGTTGCTGGGAGCGACGACTATGATACCACAGCATCGCAAAAGCCGGTGGAAAATTATAGTGACAATCTGGAGATTGACTCCCCGAAGAAAATTGCTTACATCAGGCAGTGCTTGGAGAGTGATGGTCTCGATCCGGAGATAAAGAACCACTTTGATGGCCTGATCAAGGAACTAAGAGAGAAAGGGCACGTTGTGGAGGCAGTAGATTACCCTTACTTGGATTATATGATTCCGACCTACTACGTGTTAACAACGGCAGAGGCATCTTCCAATTTAGCCAGGTTTGATGGGGTCCACTATGGATATAGGTCGGAAAAAGCAACAAACATAGAAGACACTTACGTGCTTTCCCGATCGGAAGGATTCGGAGAGGAGGTCCAAAGAAGGATCATGCTGGGAACATTTGTGCTTAGTGCAGGATTTTACGACGCATATTATTCGAAAGCGCAAAGGATCAGACGGGTCTTACGCGACAAGACAAGGAAAATATTTGAGGAATTCGACTTCATTCTTACCCCCACCTGTCCGACAACTGCGTTTAAGATCGGAGAAAATATGGATGACCCGATAACCATGTATCTTCAGGATATCTATACCGTACAGGCAAATTT
>JAAZYJ010000370.1 GCA_014239715.1 Flavobacteriales bacterium | reverse complement strand
GAATATGGCTACTGTTGCACATAGCAACCAAATGTTTCTGGCGTTTTTCATCATGAATGGTTAAGTAATGTTAGGTCTTGAACAGATTAACGGAAGATAACGTTTGAATATTGCTTTTCGCACAATAATCTACATGATCTCCATGTTTGCAGACTCCTAAATTAAGTTTTCCGTATTTATGGGATTTGGGTCTCTTTATTACAATTGTGACAAGTACGGGTTAAAGATGACAGTTTTGAGAAAATAATGTGTAATTTTTTTGTATAACAGCTCATTCGGTTCCTGAAATTCAATATTATTGGTGCGGTATTTTTAAGTTTCGGGCAATTAAATTAGATCCTATTATGAAAAGAACAGCATTTGTATTAATAGTATTGGTAATTGGTTTTTCCTGCTCTGAACCGGAGCAGATAGGACCTGATGTTGTAGCTGCTACAGCTGAACCTATCGAACCATTTATGGATACGACAGCCGTGATAGATACTATAGAGGAACAGAATTTTCGAGCGTATCTGGTAATAAGCTCGCTTTATGAGGATTGGCCGTCGGAAACAGGAGGCTCCGAAGAGATCGACTGGCACAACGACACAACAACAAAGAGATATTCAAGGAATTATTATCAGCTGGATACCCTGATACAAGGAAGACCGGTGTTTGCAGATTCATTGAACGATCAGTTTTTCTTTTACCTGCCCTTCAATTTCTGCTGGATCCTGCATTCGGAATTTCCGGATGACGACGTAATGAGTAAGCTGGAAGGATCGGTAGCCATGGATTTCAGCGATGTTGTTGCAAGTGAGGGATATTACAGGTGTGGCTTTGAGTATGGGCCTGCTGATACCTGGGACCTGGAAAAATTGGTTTTCTCAAAAGAGCCCTGGAATCATTCTCCGAATATAAGTGAGCTGTATGGATCAGGTGCGCTAGTGAACAGAACATCCATGTATCAGCTGAAATGGGTAGGGAAGGACCCTATGGCGCAGCTGAAAGAAGACTGGACAATAGAACACAAGACTAAGCTACTAGAGGAATGGACAGCGGCATACGATCAATACATTGCAGACGAAAGTGGAAGCACAGGGTTTGTGCCGAAACCGATCGGTATAGATTACAAGAATTCATTGAGAGCGTATTTTGCTGAACAATACAAAACGGCAGAGGTGATTAAAAATGAGTACGATGTAAAGTTGGGTCAGGAAGAATTTGAAATGATCAAAGACCACTATGGATTTACTACAGTGAATGAGGAAGGGGTAAGGGTGGTTTCTCCGGGTTATTCTCATGGCAGGACCATACAAGCCGTTTTCGAATCCGAAGAGGATACGCTGGTCATTCCGTGGCCGTCTGATATGGAAGAGAAATATGGGTCGGGAATTTCCTATCATGAAGAATACCAGCCGTTTTATTCGGTGATCGATGGGAAGATGTGGGAATCAGGACACTATTTTAGTTTTCCGAAAGCGGAGAAGAAGTATCTGCTGGTTTTGTTGGAATTTCTGTATGGCGATACCTACGTGCTGAATGAAAACGAGGGGAACAAGGAATATTGGGAACGGATCTATACCATGCCGAATGTAGACGAAATGCAACGCGAGCTCGGTTGCATCTTCAACGTAGGGGGAACCCGAATTGACTTCTTTTGCGATCCGGGTGGGTGTTGAG
>JAAZYJ010000369.1 GCA_014239715.1 Flavobacteriales bacterium | reverse complement strand
TCGATGCAAAATTATGGTTATGCGGCGAATAAAGAGGATCGAACTGCTTGGAAAATGAACGATCTTTCTCCCGGAATTGCGAATTTGCGGAAACCACTATCCAAAATTGGACAGTTTCTGAAAAAGAATAATTCGTAAAAATTTGGGAAACGGGTAGGGGAGGCTAAAATTTAGCTCTTACTTTTCTAACTCCACGTTTTCTGTATCCTAGCCAACCGTAGTTTCTACTGTAAAATCGGTTAGCACCTTTCACCACGTAGCTGTACGAAAGGCTTGTGAACATGTATGTATCGTTATGAGAAGCATCACCTCTAGGATTGGACAACACATTGCCATCTTCATCTAAATTATTGCCGGCGTAGCCATAATTGTTCATTGAAGGAAGTACGCCTGGTTGTTCTCCTAATTCTGGTCTTCTATTAGCTACTGCAGCAGCAGTTCCGGTCAATCCGTCCACGTATACCGTACTCACATCATCAAGGTAGTCTGTAAGGGTCGGTGTCCATGAGATTTCCCAGCCGAATCGATGACGACGTTTGTGTGTAAAGAAAAACCCAAGTCCAACCGGTGAACCGGCTGTTACCAGTGTATATTTTTGGCCTTCTGTCATCAGTGGTCTCAGACTAACCCATTCTCCATTGTAATGTGTTTTAGGGGCATGTGCAATGGCCGCAACTCCAGCAAAAACGAACGCCTGAAAATCAACAAGGTACCTTCCATGATTTCCAACATCTTTTTCATCAAAGAAATAATATTCGAATCTTCCGTACAACTCAACCATGTCATTTCTGAAGTTCAAATTTCTTGCTCTTCTTGCCGGATTTGTTGATAACGCATCATTGCCTTGAATCCTTGCATAAGTTAGACCGTAGTTGAAAGCAAGACTGTGATTGATCCTATATCTCATAAAGGCACCAAACAGAGTTCTTGATTGGTTTAATTTCATATCCCATATGAAATCTCGTCTTGTTTGCTCTTCTCCTCCCATTTCCCCAAGATAATTACTGGTACCCGCTCTAAAGCCATAATCTAGTTTATACTGAGCAGTTGACTCTGTTGTCGACAGAAGTGACGCTAGAATGAGGGTGATTGATAACAATATAGAATTTCTCATAGTATCAAAAATACATGATTTAGTTGAAAACATAATGTTTGAACGGTCCTTTTTTGACGAATGTTACAAGATTGGCTGCAAATTATGGGTTTATCCCTGTAGACGCCTGTATTATGCAAACACTAAACTATTCTGTTTTTTATTGTATCCAAAAGATTACTTTCGCATTGGCAATAGCTATTCGAGTAACAAATGAATAAAATAACCTCCCTTTTTAATGTGAAATATCCGTTGGTTCAGGCAGGAATGATCTGGTGTTCCGGTTGGAAGCTTGCTTCGGCGGTTAGCAATTCTGGTGGACTGGGAATAATCGGTTCAGGGTCCATGTATCCGGAAGTTTTAGATGTGCATATCAGAAAGTGTCAGGCTGCTACTAAAAACCCTTTTGCAGTCAACCTGCCAATGTTATATCCTTCTATAGATCAACACATTGAGACAATATTGAAATATCGGGTGCCAATTGTTTTTACTTCAGCTGGAAACCCGAATAAATGGACCGAGACCTTAAAGCAGAATGGAATAACGGTTGTACATGTTGTGTCATCAGTTAAATTCGCTTTAAAGGCGCAGGAAGCCGGCGTTGATGCGATCGTCGCAGAAGGTTTTGAGGCCGGAGGACATAACGGCCGGGATGAGACAACAACAATGTGTCTGATACCCATGGTTCAAAATGAAGTAAAAGTCCCGGTGATTGCAGCCGGAGGAATTGGCAATGGGAAGGCAATGCTTGCCGCTATGCAGCTGGGTGCGGATGGGGTTCAGATCGGAAGTCGGTTCGTTACATCCGTCGAGTCTTCCGCTCATGAGCATTTTAAAAACGAGGTCATTCAGGCAAAAGAAGGAGACACCTCTCTTACACTTAAGGAACTTACCCCGGTTCGTATGTTGCACAATTCATTTTATAAAGAAGTACTGAAGGCATATGAGAATAAAGCAACAACTGAAGAGCTACAGGCGCTACTCGGCCGCGGTAGAGCAAAAAAAGGCATGTTTGAAGGAGATATTGAGAATGGTGAACTTGAAATTGGGCAAATATCAGGTATGATCAATGAAATAAAACCCGCTAGACAAATAGTCGAAGATATAATTAAGGAATATAATGAAGCGCTGGCCAATACTACTAGTGGAAAATTTCAGTTTTAATGATTGAATTCGAAAAATTTACACTTGAAAATGGCCTTAGAGTCATAGTGCACCAGGACAGGTCTACGCCGATAGTTGCATTTAATTTATTATATGATGTGGGTGCTAAAGATGAGGATGAAGAACGGACAGGCTTCGCCCATTTGTTTGAGCACTTGATGTTCAGCGGGTCGGTCAACATTAAAAATTTCGATAGACCACTTCAGGAGGCTGGTGGAGTGAACAATGCATTTACATCCAATGACATTACGAATTATTATTCTTCGTTGCCCGTGGAAAACTTGGAAACGGCCTTTTGGTTGGATTCGGACCGCATGCTCAGTCTTGCTTTTTCAGAAAAAGGTTTGGAAGTGCAAAAAAGTGTGGTTATTGAAGAGTTTAAACAGCGGTATTTGAATCAGCAATATGGAGATGTGTGGTTGTTACTCAGGCCGTTAGCATATAAGTCACACCCGTACAAATGGGCAACCATAGGAAAAGAGATCGGCCATATACAGGATGCGAGCATGGAAGAAGTAAAGCATTTTTTCAACAAGCATTATGGTCCACAGAACGCTGTGCTATGCATCGCTGGTGATGTCAGTGAAGCTCAGGTAAAGGAAATGTCTGAAAAATACTTTGGCACTATTCCAAAAAGGGAAAAGTACAATAGATCTCTGCAGGCTGAGCCGCAACAATTGGAATACAGAGAGCTTACGGTGGAACGAGACGTTCCGGCAAATGCCATATATAAGGCGTATCACATGTGTGATCGAATGCATCCTGACTTTTATGTTGTTGATCTGATCTCTGATCTTCTTTCAAATGGAAAATCGTCACGCCTATACAAATCATTGGTAAAGGATAAAGGCATTTTTACTGAAATAGGAGCCTATGTTATGGGAAGCCATGAAAATGGCCTGTTTGTAGTGACTGGCAAAATTAGTCAAGGTGTTGATGTAAGAAAAGCAGATGCTACTCTTGAATTGGAATTACGGAAAATGGTAGAAGCCAATATCGATGAGAATGAGCTACAAAAAGTTAAGAACAAGCTAGAATCCACAAAGTTGTTTAGTGAGATGAGTGCGTTGAACAAAGCAATGAATTTGTGCTTTTTTGAATTGCTTGGAGATGCCAATTTGGTCAACAAGGAAATGGAAAAATATGGGAATGTAAATCCCGAGCAGATTCGTCGTGTTGCAAAAGAGCTATTGAGAAAGGACAATTGTTCTACATTGTTTTATTTATCAAAGTGATAAGTTATATAAGCTAATTTAAAATTCTAGTTAACAGGGTTATATGAAAATAGATAGATCAATTCCTCCTGTCACTTCTGACATATCTTCAGTTAGAATTCCCTTGCCCGAAAGTAGTTTTTTATCCAATGGAATTCCCGTGTATTCGTTTGATCTGGCTGATCAGGAGCTTGTTAAGATAGAAGTTGTGTTTAGGTCCGGACTGGCCCTTCAGTCACAGAAC
>JAAZYJ010000368.1 GCA_014239715.1 Flavobacteriales bacterium | reverse complement strand
GAAGATCTACGTTGTCCTGTTTCGCAAGATTTTTCCAATCCTCATTGCCAGCATAATATGTCCTGGGAGTTAATTTTTGCCATGCACCAAGTTTGTCTTTTGCAGTTAAAACTTTTTTTTCTTTTACATCCGACAATGCTACTATCTCTGCTCTGTTATTTTCTACGAGCCAACGGAACATTTCAATTAATGTGCTACCCCGGTTCCCAAGACCAATTATACCTACACGAACTTTTTCTATTGGACTAACCTGAAATCCTTTCAGGTTTCCAGCGGTCTTTCTTGAGACACTTTCCAATATGCCATTTATCGAGCTTTCATCTTTTCCAAAAGAAGAGTAGGGCATTGCAGCGAAAGCGGATGCTCCGATAATTGATTGTAAGAATCGTTTTCTATCCATTGTTTTGTGCTAAGAGGGCATTAATATACTCGAAAATGGGTATGCAAATACCAACTATAAACCAGAATAGGTGAAGTAAGAACTAGTCAATTACGAGTTTAACGGTAGGATAGGTCTCGTGTTCAGTTATAATCCGGAGTACATATAGTCCGCTTTTTAGGTTGGACCTCTTAATGATTGCGTTTTTGCCTTTACAATGCCTGTATTTTTGTACGAGACTACCGTTCATATCGTATACCAGCAGAGCGTAAGTTTCAGGTTCTTCAGTAAGAAAAGTAATTCGGGTTTCTTCGAAAAAAGGATTGGGTGCTATACGAACGGTTGGCAAAACCTTTGTCGGTATTTGATCAGCATCACCAACATTGCAGTGGTTAGAGAGGAAGTTCAATACATCTGACCAGTAGGGGCCTTGGACACTGAAAAAGAGTTCATGGCCATCATCTGATGCGTCAATGATCATGTCTCCATTAGAGTCGTATCCGGGGTATATATGTATAAAAGCTGTTATCCCGGCGTTAGTTAATGAATCATAAGTCATTTGCGCAAGGTTCACGTGTTGGTCTTGAAAAGTATCGTTTGCAGCCACCAGCATGAGAACAGGGTCGTCTATGGCTGATAGATCGGTAACCAGATTATCCAATTGCCCTATAGGATTGGCCGGAGCCATTGAGATAATTGCATTGACCTTTCCGGGGTTTGCCTCTGCTGCCTGTAGCGTGAGCAACCCACCTCTGGAGAACCCTATAATGCTTACGCCGTTAGTATCTGCTCTCGGATCTGCACGCAGCTCGTCAAGAGCCGTTTCCACTTCGTTGAGGTGCCCGGAAATTGATGCTGTTTCCATCCTCTTTTCTGCTCTGACAAAGTAACCGGATTGTGCCAAGGCGATCGATGTCCCTCGTAGATCACCTCCAACCACACTATCCAGTCCGCCATGATTGTAAAGTACAGCCGGGAAAGGTCCTGCCCCAAGTGGGCTTGCTATGTATGTATAGCCAGAACCATCTGATATAGAGTCCAGTTGAAATTGTCCCATTGAACTTTGCCCGATCAGAATTAAAAGTGTGATTGATAAGATCGCTTTGTACACGTGGACTAAATTTAGACGATTACAAGGTATTGAAAAGTATCCTCAATTCACTATTGACTCAAGTCGTAAGAATTGAACAGAATGCCCGGTAAGGTATTTTGGTGGGCGAAAAGTTTTGATAATCACTAGGTTAGGTGTCATAATTGTTGTACATTGTTTGTACCCCCGAACTTAACTAAAACGTCTAACCGGTCCTATGAAGGGTACAGCAAGTATACTGTTTATTGCGCTTCTGCTCTGGATGAGCGGTTCCAGTTATTGGTATGTTAAATACATTGGAGAAACAACAGAAGCATCAGCTCCAAGTGAAGAAGCAAATCAATCGGAATTACTTGAATCAAAAAGTGAAAAAGACCCGGAGATAGCTGGAGCTATTACAGTGCAAGGGTTAGGAACTGAATTAGTGATCCAAAGTGACATTTCGTTTGTGGAAGGCAATATTGATGCAACGATCTCAGAGGAAGTTAGGGTGGGATTAAATGAGATCTACGAGCATTTAGATGAATACACTACTCACGGTATTGAAATTACCGGTAGCTATTCAGAAGCTGAGGAAAACAATTCATTACTCAACAATTTGGGGATGGCTAGGGCACAGTCAATAAAAAACATTTTCATGAAAATGGGGCTGGATCAAGGGCAAATAGCAACTGTGGCATTGGAATCTGACCGGGTTGTTGTGAAAGATGGGGTCAGCTCCGGAGTGATAGGACTAAAGGTTTTTGAGATAGAAGAATTATCGGAAGAAGACAGATTGCATCTGGCGCATATAGAGAAGCAACTCAGAGCAGAAAATAAGCTTGTTTATTTCGAACCTGCTGAGAATGAACTAGCGTTGGATGACGAGCAAAAACGCTATTTCAGTGAGCTGAGTTTATTCATGCACCATCACGCCCACCATAGCATTACTTTAGTTGGCCACACCG
>JAAZYJ010000367.1 GCA_014239715.1 Flavobacteriales bacterium | reverse complement strand
GTGCTCCTCCCGGCCTTATGTCGATGGTTCCGTATATAGTGTCTGTTCTGTTTGGAAAGTGAGCTATTAGGTCCTTGCTTGCCTTTTTTATAACCATTCGGGAACAATAAATTTGCCTTATACTGAGCTGGCTGGCCCATTGGTATTTGGGGCCAATGAGCCCGGAGATCTCAAACTCCTGTTCTTTGTTCGTTGGAAAGTAGGCTGGAATGATCATGTAAAATACTACACCTTTTTAGGTAAGGCGTTCATTTAAAACGCGAAAATAACCTGAAATATTTTTGAGCGAATGCCTTTTTATGGACTGCTGGGCTTCAGCTGATAGCTTCGTATAGTTTTTCCAGCAGCTTTACCAGAGCAAGTGTATCGAGCTTGCAGTATGCAAGTAGATCGGTCTTGGCGTTCTCGTAGTTCCCGTTGTAGCTTCCTTCGAACATCTGTGCATACACCATGCTGGCCATTCCTCCATCGTGAATATTCAATGCTGAGTAGCTGTTGTTCTCATCAGAGAATAGAGCGGGGTAGACTGATTTTAGTGAAGCGGAATCTCTCATTTCCGGAGTGTAATACCATTTCTTCTGGAATGGAGTGATCAGGTCTTTAAGTCTTGAGATAATGCCTTCAATGGTCTCTTTGTATTGTGGGAACAAGAGTGCGAGGCCTTTAAGCATGCGCTTTTCAAACGAGATGTTGTAGACCAGAATATCACCTTCAGTGCCACATTGTTCCATCAGTTTCTCAATGAAAGCGAGTCGTGGGTCATTGCCGTCCGTAGGGGCGAGAAACTCAAAATGTTCAGCCTCCGACCGTTCATTCACAAGCTTGTGTAAGGAATATTGGAAGACTATCGGTTGGTAAGGTGACGATTGTTCGATCTGTGGTACGGCGAATGCCATGGTCTCGAAATCCAGAAAGCAAAGGGGGTATTTTAGTTCGTCCAGAAAATTATTGATCTTTTCTTTGTCAATATGAACGTTTCTGTTGACTTCTGCATTTACCTGTACTCTTTGATTCGCGCTTAGTCTTTCGGTTGGTGGTATTTGGTCAAGCGTAACAATTCCTTTTCTATACAGTTCGAACTTCCTGGGGCCGCTTAGGTTGGCAATATCGAATACAGAGTATTCAGGAACATTCTGCCAGCAATGCCCCATGAAGTCGCAGTTGTAGGGGGCAGTGCATTGTGGACCTATCGAAATGTTTGGTGCTGAATTGCTTGCCAGGACATTCTTGAATTGTGTGATTTGACCCGGAATTTGACTCAGGTATGGTTGTATAGCCTTTAATATCGAAACCGTTTTAAAAAGTCCGTCAACATCTATGTCGCCATCTTTCTTGTAGGTATTGTCCAGATGTACGATCGAAATGTCTTCCAGGTTTACACCGGATCCCATAATGACATGAGCTTGCAATGCGGCATCTTGAACATAGGTTGGTTTAACACCCGTAGAGCTTTTGACTTCATACGCTTTGTATCCATTATCTGACCGAACGAGAATATCCATAGCTGCAAGTACTCCATTGTATTGGAATGCTGCTTCATAAATGACATTTTCGCCTCTTGATATAGCCTCTTGCGTAGCTTTAATTGAGGGGGCGAAGTTGTAATAGCTTTCCGGGGTCAGGTCGATTCCGCCAGGGTGCAATTGTTGCGCCAGCTCTCCAACATCAGAGCCTTGCTGAAAAATAGCAGCTTGTTGCTCGCTCATCTGGTCTCTTAGCTCGTTGTGATGCTTGTTCAGGTATAAACATTTGGTGCATTTCACACCACGCATGAAAGTAGATTTTGATAGTTTGTGACTCATTGTAACAATTTAATAAAATACAATTACAATTATCAGAACGTAAAAAAATTACGTTCTGCCAAATTACATTGTACCAATACACAAAATAAAAACTGAAATGATGCCGAAACAAAAACCTCTTCTACCTGCTGAATTATTTATGGATCAACAAAGTTTTGTGGGTGAAAACTATTTCATTCACCTGTATGATGAAATGCCTTCTAAAAAGTGTTTTAATGATGTTTGTGCTCCCTTGCTTGAAGATGATCTCAGAGGGGAGGGGTTTGATCCAAAGTTAATATGGAACTGGGAATACACCTATCCAAAAAAATGCATCTACCATGAACTCAGTTTTTACGACCTCGGTAATCAAGTACTGTTGAAGGTCGATAGCTC
>JAAZYJ010000259.1 GCA_014239715.1 Flavobacteriales bacterium | reverse complement strand
TGCTGACCAGCGATAGTATTGCGTTAACTCCTCACATTGGAGCCGCTACTGTTGAAGCACAGGACAGGATCGGGATAGAGCTGGCGGATAAGATCATTGCGTATTTCAACAGCAATTCATAAGAACCAACTCCAGGGTGCCTGTTGCAGGTATAAAGTAAAAAGATGTGTGCGAAAATAATACCATTCAAGGCCATTAGGCCCGTAAGAGACAAAGTGCATCTGGTAGCCACCAGGCCTTATTACTCGTACACCAAACAAATACTGACTGCCAAGCTGATTCATAACCCCTACTCTTTCATACACATCATAAATCCAGAATTCAAAAAGTCTGACAGAACCAAGCCAAATACCATAGAGCGATTTGAAAAAGTCCGAGGCAAGTATGCTGAGTTTTGTGAGAAAGGAATTTTCTGCCAGGACCAGGAAACTTCTTTTTACGTGTACCGTCAAACAACCCCTGAACAAGAGTTCGTCGGGTTAATTGCAGGCGCTTCGGTTGAAGAATACAAATCCGGACAGATCAAAATACACGAGCAGACCCTGCCAAGCCGTGAAGAAACGTTCAAGATGTATCTGGATGTGTGCGGCTTCAATGCAGAACCGGTATTACTAGCGCATAAAGACCAACAAGATCTCACGGATATTTATCTTAACATCATGCTGAACAGGCCTGAGTATGAATATACCAGCACTGACAAGGTCAAGCACGAGCTCTGGTTAGTCTCTGAACCGGCAACTATCCAAAACATCACCTCCGGCTTCAATGAGATCAAAAACCTTTACATCGCCGATGGACACCATAGGAGCGCCAGCTCAGCATTGTTATGCGAAATGCATCGTGCAGCAAACCCCGGTCACCGAGGAAACGAACGGTACAACTACTTCATGGCCTTTTTGATCTCCGAAAATCTATTGAAGATCTATGATTATAACAGAGTGGTTTCTGACCTGAACGGATTGTCTGCTGATGAGGTGTTAGAAAAATTGAAGCTTAACTTTAATGTGAAGAAGGCGAGGAAACGATTCAAGCCAAGAGAGAAAAGTGAATTTTCGATGTTTTTAAAAGGACAGTGGTATCAACTGAATCTAAATAACGCTGTACCAAGGTCTGAGAATCCTGCAGAGCATCTGGATTCCAGGATACTGAGCAAGCTCGTATTAGGACCAATTCTAGGCATTACTGATATACAAAACGATCCCAGGATCTCATTTCTGAATGGCAAATCAGGCATGCAAGGACTCGAGAAAAAAGTGAACAAAGGGCTGGCACAAATTGCCTTTGGCCTCTACCCTGTTTCCGTTAGAGATCTGATGCATGTTGCTGACACCAACAATATGATGCCCCCTAAAAGCACTTATATTGAGCCTAAGCTGAGAAGTGGATTGACCATATATGAACTTTAGTGCTTCTATCCCTTCGATTTATTGATCTGACCCTGTTAACTTATTTTCCCTTTTGACAGTTTGTGTAAAGCATTTTTACATTATATTTTGCTCATTGAGTTGGAAAATGTATATAAAAGGGTTTCAGGCCTATCTTCGATTGGAAAAATCACTGAGTCCAAACTCCATCGATGCATATATAAGGGACGTTGAAAAGCTGCTACAGTATGCTGAAATAAATGACATTTCCAGCGTAAAAGATGTGACAATGGAAGATGTTCAATCTTTCTTGAAGTACATCTCAGAACTAGGTCTAAGCCCCAGATCGCAGGCACGATTACTATCCGGGATAAAAGCATTTTACAAGTATCTTCTACTCGAGAATGAAGTCAAAACGGACCCCACTGAGCTCATTGAATCACCTAAATTAGGTAGGAAATTGCCGGATACGTTGTCAATTGAAGAAGTGGATCTGCTTATAAACGCCATTGATCTATCCACTCCGGAAGGTGAACGGAACAAAGCAATGCTGGAGGTATTGTACAGCTGCGGACTGCGCGTTACCGAACTTGTAAATCTGAAGATCTCCAACATCTATTTTAATGATGGATTTATACGAATTACGGGTAAAGGAGATAAAGAAAGGTTGGTGCCAATTGGTAAACAAGCCATCAAGTGTCTCAACATCTACCTTGAGCAGGTCAGGGTGCATCAGCCCATACAAACCGACTGTGAAGATTTTGCCTTCTTAAACAGGCGGGGAAAGCCACTTTCCAGAGTGATGATATTTACGATCATCAAGAACCTTGTTGAAAAAGTTAATCTCAAAAAGTCAATTTCACCCCACTCACTCAGACACTCTTTTGCAACACATTT
>JAAZYJ010000364.1 GCA_014239715.1 Flavobacteriales bacterium | reverse complement strand
GGGGAAATAGATGCTACTGGCTATAGTGACAGCATTACGATAGGTGGAGTTAATCTATCTGCTGCTACAGATAATATAGGCCCTGAAATTGAGCTATATCTAAATGATACGAATTTTGTTTACGGAGGTTTGACCAATGAATCACCTACGCTTTTGGCTTTTTTGAGTGATTCAAATGGCATCAATACGACCGGAAATTCAATTGGACATGATCTTACGGCAACGGTTGACGGGAATACGTCAAATGCCGTCGTTCTAAATGATTATTACGAGTCGGATCTGGACACATATCAGCAAGGCTCTGTGGCTTATAAGATCGAAGATCTAGATGAGGGCGTGCATACTCTCGAGTTGAAGGCATGGGACGTTCATAATAATTCCAGCTCTGCGAATACAGAATTTGTTGTGGCACTTTCGGAAGAAATGGCTTTGGATCATGTACTTAATTATCCAAACCCTTTCACTACGCACACCGAATTTATGTTGGAACATAATCAGATATGCAACCAGGTAGAAGTTCAGGTGCAAATATTTACGGTTTCCGGCCGGTTGGTAAAGACACTAAACCGCTCTTTTCACGCTGATGGGTTCCGTGTTAGCGGTATTACCTGGAATGGCACGGATGATTTCGGAGACAAGTTGGCAAGAGGAACTTATTTTTATCGCGTTAAGGTAAATACGGATAATGGTGCCACTGCAGAGAAGTACGAACGACTGGTGATTTTAAAGTAGTGACAATAAAACAATAGACAAAAACGTATATTTGTAAGCAATTTGAAAAAAATGACAAAATTTCTTTTTATCGCCATCTGTGTCTTGACAATTACATTACGTCCTAATGCACAGAATTTAAATACGAATAATACAGATTTCACGCTGCAGTTGAATACGATCACCACGGCTGTTCCCTTCTTGCTTATAGCTCCTGACTCCCGCTCAGGTGCGATGGGGGACGTTGGAGTAGCTCTTTCGCCGGATGCGAATTCTGTTCATTGGAATTTATCGAAGCTTGCCTGGATCAATGATGCGGATTATGTGAAAGAAAGGGGTGGAAACAAACAGGATTTCGGAATGTCTTTGGGGTATTCGCCATGGCTTAAGGCATTGGTGCCAGACATAAATCTGGCTTATTTGTCAGGTTACAAAACACTTGGAAGAGATCAGGCAATAGCAGCTTCACTTAGGTACTTTTCACTTGGAAACATTACGTTCACCAATGATGTAGGAGATGTAATACGAGATTTTAAGCCCAACGAATTTGCTGTCGATGTGGGTTATACACGGATGCTTTCTGAACGATTTTCCGGAGGGATTGCGATTCGGTATGTTTTTTCGAATTTAACAGGTGGTATTACAACGCAAGGTGGTGGTACAACAAAGCCGGGACAAAGTATTGCTGCAGATGTTAACGGATTCTGGAGAAGTAGAGCGCTTGATCTAGGTGGAAAGGAAGCACATGTTGCTGTTGGGTTTAACATTTCCAATATTGGCGCAAAAATGTCATATACGTCTACTCAGATACGAGATTTTATTCCGGCAAATCTCAGGCTTGGTTCAGCGTTGGACATTGATTTAGATGAAATGAACCTGTTTACCTTTAGTGTTGACCTGAATAAGCTGTTGGTGCCTACGCCTCCTGTTTATAAACGTGATAATAACGGACTGCCGGTTCAGGACCTTGACGGCAATTATATCATTGAAGCGGGGCGAGATCCAAATGTCGGTGTAGCTTCAGGAATTTTTGGTTCATTTACCGATGCACCCGGAGTCTATTATGATGATAGCTGGGATCTTCAGGAAATTGGAAAGTTCAAAGAAGAGATGAGAGAGGTCAATCTGGGCATAGGCATGGAATATTGGTATGCACATAGATTTGCCTTAAGAGGCGGTTACTTTTATGAACATTATACCAAAGGAAATAGACAATATGCTGCTTTAGGAGCGGGGATGAAGTATAAAACGCTTGAAATAGACCTGTCCTATTTAATTCCAACGGTACAACAGCATCCGCTGGCGAAAACCCTTAGGTTCACCTTGAAGTTTAACTTCGGAACGAGTAATGAAGGAGAAGGTAAAGATAGCTGATTACTGACTTATCTATTGTCAGAACCTTCAATGCTTTTAGCGCAGTCGTACATCAAGTATTTGAGATTCCTTCATCGCGAAAATGCTCACTTTGTTCACTGTCGTAATAGTACACGTAAACTTGAGCTGTATCCCGCAAAAAATCAATCTTGCCTATTTGG
>JAAZYJ010000180.1 GCA_014239715.1 Flavobacteriales bacterium | reverse complement strand
TCAGTGGTCAATAAGCCCATTAAATTTATCGGTACGGGAGAAAAAATGGAAGCGATAGATGTCTTTCATCCTGACCGTATGGCAGATCGTATTTTGGGGATGGGTGATGTCGTTTCTTTGGTAGAAAAAGCACAGGAACAGTTTGATGAAGAGTCGGCCAAGAAATTGCAAAGGAAGATCCAGAAAAATCAGTTCAACTTCGATGATTTCTACGACCAACTTCAGCAGATCAAGAAAATGGGTAATGTAAAGGATCTAATGGGAATGATACCCGGAATGAGCAAAGCTATGAAGGGCGTTGAAATAGAGGATGATGCATTCAAAGGAGTTGAAGCTATTATTCAATCCATGACACCTGCCGAGAAGGAAAAACCCGACCTTTTGAATGGATCAAGAAGAAAAAGAATTGCACGTGGCAGCGGGACTAGTATTCAAGATGTGAATAAGCTCATCAAACAATTTGAAGATATGCGCAAAATGATGAAAATGATGGGGAACAAAAGGAACATGATGAACATGATGCGTCAAATGAAAGGTGCAGGAAGAGGAAGAATGTAATTATGGAAATACTAGACGGAAGGGCTACCTCGGCTTCAATAAAAGAGGAAATTGGTAAGGAAGTAGCGGACTTCGTAGCTTCCGGAGGAAGAAAACCACATCTTGCAGCAGTACTTGTTGGTGAAAACGGCGCAAGTATAACGTATGTAAATGCCAAGGTCAAAGCGTGTGAAAAGGTTGGCTTTGATTCAACCTTGGTGCGTCTTCCCAATACCACCACAGAGGAGTCCTTACTGGTTGAAATTGAAAAGTTGAACAATGATCCTTCCCTTGATGGATTTATCGTACAGCTGCCGCTCCCGGATCATATTGATGAAAGCAAGGTAACCATGGCTATAGCGCCTGAGAAGGATGTGGATGGATTTCATCCGAAAAACATTGGGTTGATGGCATTGAACCTACCCACTTTCCTTCCGGCAACGCCTTATGGCATCGTTCAAATGCTTGAACGGTATAAGGTAGAAACGAGTGGAAAACACTGTGTAGTTGTTGGCCGAAGTCATATCGTAGGATCTCCTATGAGCATTCTAATGGGACGAAATGCTTACCCGGGAAATTGCACGGTTACACTCACCCATTCCAGAACTACCAATCTGAAAGAATTGTGTCAGAGCGCTGATATACTTGTTGTCGCGCTTGGTAAGCCAGAATTTGTAACTGCAGATTATATTAAAGATGGGGCAGTTGTAGTTGATGTTGGAATCACAAGAGTTGCAGATGATTCCAAAAAATCAGGTTTCAGACTCCTTGGAGATGTTAAGTTTGATGAAGTAGCCCCAAAATGCTCATTCATCACTCCTGTTCCCGGCGGCGTTGGCCCCATGACTATAGTTTCGTTGCTTAGAAATACCCTGTTAGCGGCAAGATCTCGACGGGGTCACAGCTAATAGCGAAACATGTTGCTCTTTTACGAATGGGCATTAGCTGTTTCCTGCTGAACGCAATCTTTGTACCAGCTTAATATTTTGATCCTTTTCCAGGAAAAGGGTTTGGCTGGAGTATACAACATCTAATTATTACGGTCTTTCACAATATTTCACTTTTAAAGGTCTCATTGGTGAACAGTTCTGACCCACTTAAGGTATATTGAAGCCATAAATTTTGTAGATTTCACTATCAAGTTAAAGTTTGTCATAGCGTTTTTTGTCTTTACGGGCCTTTTTATTGCCGGTTGTGGACCCTCTTCTCCTGAGGTAACTGAAGAAATAGTAGAATCGGATCTGCCGATATCATATTTCAAAGATTCTTTGATTGAAAAGGAACAGGTTATTGCACGCTTACGTTTGTTAGACCTTGAAGAAGATTCCGTTCGGTTTGAGTGGGATGGATACACAATGATGCTGTCGTATGAATATTTTGCGCAACATTTTCGACATGTTACATTCCCAAGCCTGATCCGATTAAATATTCCGGCCGATGCGGAAATGAGGTCAGTGAATTTGGTTTTTGAACAACTAATAGAAGCAAATTGCCTGAATTTAGCTTTTGAAGTTGCTTTCCAGGGAGATACAGCTTTATTGAGGCATACACTGGGGAAAAAGGACATTCCTTTTAATTGTTGTTTTGAGCGTAGAAATAGAACACAAAAGTACTTTGACCTAAATGATTCTTTTCTGGCTTTTGACAGTGCCGATGCAGAGATAAGGAATGAACTGGATTCATTTTACCTTAAAAATATGGTGGCGATAGACTCCGCCTATTTAAAAGATCAACGTCTCTTGGTCGAGGGATTATCTAAAGAAAGGGATTCTTGTCTGGGTGTTGAATGTGCTAGCTTACACCAGCAAGAAAACTACACTTTTGTAACAGATAGCACATATTACGAGCTTATTGGCTCCTACTTCAGACCTGCAGCAAACGCACTGATCGAACTGACATTGAAAGAAGACATTAAATTTCAGGATTTCATGTACCTCCTAAGTGCACATGAAAGCTGGA
This sequence comes from Flavobacteriales bacterium, assembly GCA_014239715.1. The sequence goes on along the minus strand of JAAZYJ010000180.1, from coordinate 10,452 downwards.
TTTGGGGGAAAAGACGTTCTCTCTCAATGCTTCATTTCAATAAAACATACCTGGAATTGTTGGAATCTGCAAAGCGAAACTCTGACATGCAAGAACACGTTTATGTCGTTCGAGCAATGGCCCCATATCGATTGAGGTATAACATGGACTGATTTTGAATTGATCAGGACTGCGTATACCGGTCTAATTCATATAAATTGAGATTGTACTACAATAAGCAGCAAATACTTATTTTTACAGCCAATGTCTACTAGGGTGAAAAAAGAGGGATATGCACTTCCCGTAATGGAACAGTTCCTTACTATACAGGGAGAAGGCTTTCACTCGGGTAGATCCGCATACTTCATTCGGTTGGGTGGTTGCGATGTTGGGTGTGTCTGGTGCGACGTAAAAGAGAGCTGGGATGCAGCCGAACACGAATTAATGGATATTTCTGAGCTGGTGGATAGAGCAGCTGAAACCAATACGGATTTCAGTGTTATAACGGGTGGAGAGCCAACCATGTACAACTTATCTGCGTTGACAGGCGCACTAAATGAAAAAGGTATCCGAACGGCCATTGAAACTTCTGGAGTGTATGAGCTAACCGGAAACTGGCATTGGATTTGTTTCTCTCCAAAGAAATTTAAGGCACCTGTTCAGTCAATATACGACGTTGCTAACGAGTTAAAAGTAATTGTATTTAACGAACACGATCTTAAGTGGGCAGAAGGACATGCAAAAAAAGTACAATCATCGTGTGCATTGTATTTGCAGCCAGAATGGGGTAAGCAGGACGAAATGATGCCATTGATAATTAATTATGTTAAGCAGAATCCGCGATGGAGAATTTCATTGCAAACGCATAAATATTTAAACATACCATGAGAATTCAGATTGTTGTTACTGTTTGTTGTCTGTTATTCGGGGCTTCGTGTTCTGTTGCTAAACCGGGCATGTATGGAACAACTAGCAAGAAGGCTATAAAACTGTATGAGGAAGCCAATATTTGTTTCAAGGACCTTGACCCGAGAACGGGTAAGCGAAGATCATTGGACTGTGCAAGGTCGAATGCGTTAAAAGCACTGGAAAAGGATCCGCAATTTATTGATGCGCTTCTTCTGATGGCTGAGATTAAAATCGTTGAGGAGGATTATGCTGAGGCTATAGCATATAAAGAGAAAGTGTTGGAGATCACCCCAAATTATTCAGCAAATGAACTCTACTATATTGCAAGTTTGGCGATGGGAATGGGGAATTATGATAAAGGACTAAAGTTCAGCAAACACTTTCTTGCAAGTAGAAATACCAATGAATTTTTTCAGGATCAAGCGAGAAGGTATGTAGAAAATTGTCAATTTGCCATTCCTGCAATGAAGCAGCCTGTAGACTATGAACCTAAAAATTTAGGTGACGCCATCAATACGGAAAGGCCTGAATACTTTCCAACCCTAACAGCAGATGATAAAACGCTGCTTTTTACTAGAAATATTGAAGATGATCGGGTGCCTTTTAACGGTCAGCAGGAAGACTTTTATTTAAGTACAAATAGTAACGGTGAATGGCAGCCTTGTAAGAACATTGGCCCACCGATCAACACGAAATACAATGAAGGAGCACCGACGTTTTCTGCCGATGGGAGATACGTGATTTTTGTGGGTTGTGAAACAGGGTATCGAGGGCAGCTGAATTATGGTGAAAACAGACAGGGATACGGCTCTTGCGATCTTTTTGCAAGTGAGAAAGTTGGAAATAGTTGGACCGAACCATTCAATTTGGGCAAGCCCGTTAATTCCAATCATTGGGAGTCTCAGCCATGCTTTTCTTCGGATGGAAAGTCGTTGTACTTTATCAGAGGAACGGTGAGACAAGGAAGAAAAAATCCTGCGGAGCAGGACATCTATGTTACGCAAATAACCGACGATGGTACATGGACGACTCCGGTCAGAGTACCGGGAAAAATTAACACACCGTACAGGGAAGAATCGGTTATGATCCATCCTGACGGCAATACCATTTACTTTTCATCAAACGGACATCCCGGGATGGGTGGATTGGACATTTATGTTAGCCATAAAGAACATGACGGCTCATGGGGAACTCCGGTCAATCTTGGCTACCCAATTAACACGTATAACAATGAGAATAGCCTGTTAGTATCTGCGAAAGGGGATCTTGCATTTTTCGCTTCGGACAGGGAAGGAGGAATGGGTAGCCTCGATCTGTATTCATTTGAGTTGCCGGAGGAATTCAGGCCTACCAGAACTACGTACGTAAGAGGGTTGGTGTATGACGCAGTTACAAAAAAACACCTGCCTGCTCATTTTAAATTGATCGATCTGGAAACGGGAAAGGTTGTAAAGGAGGCTTATGCGAACTCCGGTAACGGAGAGTTTTTGGTCGCCTTACCAATCGATAAAAATTACGCACTGCATGCTGATCATGAAGGGTATTTATTCTATTCAAAAAATTACTCGTTGAAGGATGTGGATGTAAATAGTGAATTTGCTATTGAAGTTCCGATGGAAAAAGGTAAGATCGTGCTTGAAAACGTATTCTTTGAGGTAAGTAAATTTGATCTAAAAGCGGAGAGTATTTATGAGCTTAATAGGGTAGTGGACTACCTGCGGGAAAATACGGCAGTTAAGGTCGAATTGGGTGGCCATACCGATAGTGACGGTGAAGAAAAGGAGAACCAGCAACTATCGGAAAACAGAGCTAAGGTATGTGTCGACTACATAATATCAAAAGGAATCGCTACGGAGAGACTTACATACAAAGGGTATGGAGAAAGTCAGCCTAGAGTAGAAAACGATACTGATGAACACAAGGCCATGAACAGAAGAACCGAGATGAAGATTATCGACTGACCACCAATTTCAATGTGACCTTTTCAGTACTATTTTCAACAGCCAGCATGTACATGCCGGAAGGAAGTGAGGTCTCAAATTGATTGTGTCCACTGATCCGAAATTCTTCCAATAGTCTACCTCGCATGCTAAAGACCTGGACTTTTTCCCATTTATTACTGGAGTTTATGTAAATAATTCCCTGGGAAGGATTGGGATATACCGTAGCAATATCACTTTCATATTGCAATATGTCGGTAACGAAAATCGAATCGTGCTCTGTTGCGCCTGTACCTACGCAGTCGCTCATCATTTTTACGACAAAAACGGAGGCATATCCCGTTCCGATATTTCTTTCACCAACCAATGCAACTCCTCCATCTGAAGTCGGAATAATGTCTTTTCCATAGTCCGGACCATTACCTCCAAAACCCAATCCCGGGCAAGCAGCATCGTAGTTCATACCGGCTGTGTCTAACCCGAAGAACATCATATCATCCAGATTTCCACCGGGAGCGTTGTATCCAACGGTTAAAGTGGTTGATCCGCCTGAATAGGTAATCACCTTATGGCTGAAGTAGTTAAATGGACTTGAAAATATCTGATTGTCTATTTCATTTCCAGTAGCCGGATCTATTTTCGACTGTAAGGTGCTCCAATATGAATTACCCGGTGCTATTGTATTCCAGGCAAACATGATGTTGCCGTTACTAAGCTCTGCCATGTCTCTCCCTGTATCTGTGCCCGTATCGCCATGTGTTGTTTCCCAGATAAGGTTGCCATTACTGTCAACTCGTATCAACCATGCATCGGATAGGCCGGAGCCGATTGAGCTGGTTTCGCCGGCAAGTAAAAGATCACCATTCATCGCTTCTTCTATCGACCATCCTACCTCACTTCCCGCTCCACCGTATTCCTTCGACCATACAGTATCACCGAAAGCATCTATCTTTAAAATGAATGCATCATTAGACCCTGACCCTGAGCTGTATGTTTCTCCGGTAAGAACAAACCCTCCATCTGAAGTTTCCGCAATGGAGTAGCCCAGGTCCCAATCTGCTCCTCCATATGTGCGAGATAGAAGCACTGTACCGTGAATGTCAGTCTTAATAAAATATACATCGTAACCGCCGGCTCCGAAGCTGTTTGTGTAGCCTATCATCGCCAGGTTCCCATCACTTGTTGGGATGATCTCCATTCCGGCATCAACATTACTTCCTCCTAAGATCTTGGTCCAGATAGCATTTCCCAATGAGTCTATTTTTAATAAGAGTAGGTTGGTAGACAGGTCACCAAAACTAGATGTGGTACCAACAACAACGAAGCTGGAATCAGGAAGCTGAACGATTCCTTCACCACGTTCTTCCTGAGCATTGCCATATGTTTTCTCAAATATGATCTGTCCGTATGAACTGAAGCATGTGAAAACAAGTAAAGACAATATGAAATATTTCAGAATCTGCATAGTACTCCAAAATTTAAGTGTTTACCGTAACCATTTTTAGTTGCCAGCCCTATCAGGTTGTTACTTGAAATGATCGCGCTGACCTTTGGGCTGTTATACCTCAATTGTAACCCCGCATTAATTGTGCTATAGCCGCCGACGATTCCGATCAAAGAACTTGATAACCGATCATTCAATTTGTAGCTCACACCGCCATAAACTATTGGTTTTGTATTGGCATTGATCTGATAGCTGGCACCTGCTAATCCCGTTATGGAATTGGGTTTTTGTAAGCCGGGAATAAAAGAAATGCTGAAAACTGCAGGGAGAAGGCTCCTATAAGATCGTGTGCTCGGTGTAGGCTGCACAGAATCAATGAGTGCATCTTGATCGATCAAATTTGAAAGGTCTTGATCAAACAGGTTTTGGATCTCGTATCCTTGGTAACTAAATGTAGTATCTAAGTCGTAGCTTGTCGGTGTGTTCATCCAGGATACCAATCCAAAATTATCAACTTCCAGCTTCAGTTTTCCAATCGTACTCCTTACATCACCTGTTTCATCTCCTTCAAGGCTTGCTCTTCCGCTTGATTTAGTTATGGGAATGAAATAAACAAGGTTCAGAGCAGCGCCTATACCATTAAATGCAGATAGTCGTGCGTTGGAACTGTCTGATCGAAAAAAACTTACATCCGTTATTAATGTGATCTCAGACAGATCATCGGCAGTGCTGAGTTTCATTTTATCGGCGTTCAAGGCCATGTGTGATTGCCCTTTAACGATCGCAAGCCCAAACTCACATTGCTTTTGTTTATGCACAAAATTAAATTCTAGAGTTTGGAATTGAATGGAATTAAAATAAGAAGGTCCCATATTTAGATCTTGGCCAATTCGATCTCTATTGCCGACGAACGCGGCATGAAACAGATCTTTACTGAATGAACTGGTCAAAAGCTGCTGGTGTTCAAGTGCGACAGCAAATCCCCAGTTGCCATTCTTGAAGATACTATCGCACAAGTCGTAAATTTTGACACCTGTCCTAAATCCCACTCCAAACCTGTTGTCATCAGTTTTCAATTGATTTTCAACTTCGTCTTTCAGATCATTATCAATATGACCTCCGTAAAGGAACTTGTTGATGAACTTATTTGGTAGTCCTTGCCCCTGATAAAATCCATCGGCATAGGCCGTAATGACCAGAGGGCTGTTCTCAGCTTCTCCAATGACCTCTTGAAACAGAGATTGTGCAAACCCACAAATGGATGTAAATGTCAATATGGTGGCTGCTAGTACCTTCAATTAACGATGTGCTGATAAGTTATTGTTGTACCGACCCTTAGATCGATCTTGTGCCAGTCTTTCACCTTTATCATATCTGGTTGGTTGGTTGTGTTGAAGATTACCTTAGTAAGTAACATCCCTGACTGGATCAGCTGGTACATCTGATCTGCATCAAGAGACAGGGAAACCTGAGAGCTTGTGGGACTTATCACTTCGTTTAAGGCATTGACTACCGCGGGGGCAATAACAGGTTGTGTAACTATTGAGTCTGTAAATCCGGAAGCTTCGTTCAGCAGATATACCTGCAATTCTGCTCCGAAAGGGAAGCTGTTTACTGCATCGATCAGAAGAGTGCCACCTTTCAAGCGACTTGTGTCCTGACCGATCTCCATCCTGATCGTATCTTGTAAAGTAAGGTTGCCCGCAGCAAAACATAGTGGGATATCCAAAGAGATGTTGGCCTTCAACGGGTATTCTGAGCTGAAGAAATCACCATGGCTGTTGACATCCCCAAAGGGATTGATCTGAAATTGCGCAGCATAGCTAATTTCATCCGGTAAGTTTTCAATAAAAGCTTCCAGGTTAGAGGTTGAGCTATTATAGGATGCGGTAAATATGGACGAATTGATCACCCACCCGGTTCTACTTGGGCGCGATAGGTTGATCGGAGAGCCGATCGAGCTATGACTCATAGTAACAGTACTGCTGCCTGAGATACTGTTCAATTGGCTAATAGTACTTTGAATATCAACACCAATGCCATTCGTAATTGAAAGGTCTAGGTCTACCTGATCCAAGTCTATAGTTCCGTCAATTATCCTGTCCATAAAGGGGATAATGGTACTGTCAAGAGGAACGTCGACGTTTTCATTTCCGAAATAACCGATCGCCTTGTCAGGGATAATATTTTCGAAAGAAACATTGATCCTGATCGAATCCGAATTTGATATATCAACAGGGGAGGAGGCCGTGGGGTCAATGGTGGCAGATACTTTAGAAATCAGGGTATTGTATTTCAACCCATCGGAGCCGGTCAGGTCGAATTCATAATCTGTTAAGTCCACACTCCCGTTGACAATTGCCGGACTTGTCCCATCCGATAGAGGTAAATTTATTACCGTGGAGAATGTCGCGCCTAGCTTGGTCGCGCTTGGAATAATGATGGAATCGATGGTAGGTCCGGTGACATAGCTTATAATCTCATAATTGAGCTGGCCACCTTTTAGAGCTATGTATTTCAATTCTGCGCCAGTAATGTTGAAGGTTGATTCTTCTGCCTCTGATAAAAAGGTGAATCCCGGAGAAACAGAAATGGTTCCGGGAAACGGTACTTGATACATTTCCGATATTGTAGTGTCCGGTGTGCTGAAAAGTGAATCTATTTCCAGGCGATAGATCTCTCTTTCAATGAGCAGATCAATGGTGCTGTCTGAATTTACTACAAGGTTGCTATCGTTGATCATATCACCAATGTCCAACGTTGTGTACACCAACGGCACAGCATACTCGCTATTCCATGTCGTTGACTGTTTTTTGCAAGACGAGAGGCACAATGACAAGACAAACAGGAAGTAAATCAACTTCTTCATTCTATCAAAAATACTCAAAATGAAACTTCTTTAGGCAATTGATGAGGCAACGGCACGTTTTGAGTGATTAGTAGCCATATTTATCATTCCATACGGACTTTAAGTACTTTCTTAGCTCTAATTCTCTTTTTGTATTCCCAGGTTCAAATATTCTGGTTCCTGCCAGCTCTTCGGGTAGAAATTCTTGTTCTCCTAATTGATCAGAATGGTCATGAGAGTATTGATAATTTTCGCCATAATTAAGCTCTTTCATCAATTGAGTTGGGGCGTTTCTGATGTGAAGAGGAACGGATAAATTCCCTGATTTACGCACTAATTCCTGTGCCTTATTGATCGCCTTATATGCTGAGTTGGATTTTCCTGAGCTTGCCAGATAGGTTACGCACTGGGATAGGATTATTCTTGATTCAGGCCACCCAATTACATTTACCGCCTGAAAGCAATTGTTCGCCATAACAAGCGCCGTAGGATTTGCATTGCCAATATCTTCACTTGCAAAGATCAGCAGTCTTCTTGCAATGAACTTTGGATCTTCTCCTCCTTCGATCATTCTGGCTAACCAGTACACCGCTGCATTAGGATCACTACCTCGAATTGACTTGATAAAGGCCGAAATAATATCGTAATGCTGCTCACCGGCTTTGTCATAAAGTACCATGTTCTGCTGGATCACTGACATAACAATTTCATCAGTGATCTTACCATCTATAGAGTTATTTGTGATGATCTCAAGGACGTTCAGCAGTTTTCTGGCGTCTCCACCGGACATTCTGAACAATGCTTCAGACTCTTCAACGGTTATGTTCTTGGTCTTTAATACAGCATCCTCTGAAATAGCTCTTTTCAGGATAGTATCCAATTCCTGCACTGTATGGTGTTTGAGGACATAAACCTGACACCTCGACAACAAGGCAGAGATCACTTCAAATGAAGGGTTCTCGGTTGTGGCACCTATAAGAGTAATCACCCCTTTCTCTACAGCAGCAAGTAAGGAGTCTTGCTGTGATTTTGAAAAGCGGTGAATTTCATCAATGAATAAGATGGCATTCGATCCGCCGAAAAGTCCTTGATTATTAACCTTGTTAATCACCTCTCGAATATCTTTTACCCCGGAATTAATTGCGCTCAGTGTGTAAAAAGGTCGATCAAGATGCTGCGAAATGAGCTGTGCCAGAGTTGTTTTGCCAACTCCGGGAGGGCCCCATAAGATAATGGAGGGTATAATTCCATTGTCCAGTGCTTTCCGCAAGGGTGCTCCTTCCCCTATAATATGTTCTTGTCCAACATACGTGGAAAGTGTCAATGGACGAGCACGATCAGCTAATGGTCTGAAGTCTAGGTTACTCATCTTGCTTAGTTTTTTTTGGTCTTTTGTGCTTCCATCTTCTGTGGCTCCACAACCAAAATTGGGGCTTGTCAAGAATTTGTTTTTCCAGTATTCGCGTGTGCTTTTCCGTGATCTGACCGTATTTTTGTTGAGTAGGTTCATCAAATAGAACCTCGTATGTTAGGCTGTAATACCCTCTTTTGACTTTGATGGCTTTCCCGAAAATAACCGGAAGATTGTATTTCTTGGCATATTTTTCGGTTCCGAACAGAACTCCTGTATCTTGATTGAGAAAAGTCATCCAATACGCATTGTCAGGATTACTTGGCGATTGATCTGCTCCAATAATAAATGCCCTTTTAGCCGGGCTGTCAGTAGCTACGAATTGCCTGGTGCTTTCTTTCATTGGGGTCAATTTCAACCCAAACCTCTCTCTGGAAGTACGTAACTTATGATCAAAGAACTTGTTGCTGAGCGGCTTGTAAACGCCAACTCCGGTATGTTTGTGGAATAACGGCATGGCCAATGCATAAAGCTCCCAGGCATTATAGTGTCCGCCAGCAATGATCACATCTCTTCCGTCCTCCCAGAATTTGTCGATTATTTCAGGGTTATTAATGACAAATCGTTTTTTTACCTGCCTTTCAGACACGGTGAAATTTTTAAGACTTTCAACAACCAAATCACAAAAGTGTTGATAGAATTGTCTTTCCACACGTCTGCGCTCTTTTTTGGATAAATGCAACAATGAGCGTTCCAGATTAGTACGGATCACTTTTTTCCGGTATCCGAAAACAAAGTAGATCAGCAGGTAAAACAAGCTGGATATTCCATGTAAGACCCAAAGAGGAAGAATGGATATCGGAACGATGATGATGTAGTATATGATCTTGCTGCCCACGATTAGTCAATAAGGACCAAATCTAAAGTTATTTCGCTGTTTTCATAGCAAGTTTCGCCACAGTTTCGGAACGTTTCTTCCTCAAGTTTCTGGCTGTCGACAGCAATTATGGTGTTAGGACCGGATCTGTAATAAGCTTCGATCGTATAAACCACTTCCACAGGAAGAAAATAATCAACTGTATTTGTGTAGAGCGTGTCGCGCATAATTACGTTGTTGTTCTCAAGGTTCCCGTTATAGATCACGATAGGTACTCCTGTAGACTGTTCTGTAAGGTTTACATGCACCCAGTTAGAATCTATTGGAACGGTATCACAATAGCGATTGGGATCACAACCATCTTCTTCTTTGAAACAGCCCGAAACGATGAATGCCAAAGTAATAATACAAGAAGAAACAGTATGTATTTTCATCAATTCAGAAATACGTTAAATGAGAGCATCAACCTGCCATTCGGCACGGATGCCAATCGGTCGCTAAAGTATAGATATGCAAGATCTAAGCTTATACCGTTCAGATCAAAGGAAACTCCAACAAATGGGTTAAATGTCATGCCCGCCTTTGGTCGAAGTCTGGTTCCACGATAGTCACCGAACAGATATCCGGTTTTCGCACCAAGTAAAAAACTGGAATGTATCTTGGCAAGATCAAATTCAAGTAATCTTTTATAAATGTCCAGACTCAAACAATATTTTTTCTCCCGCCATTGGCGTATAACATTAGGTTCCTCATAGAGCTGAACTTTTTTGTAATACGGCCTGAAAGCAAAATTCAATTGTGCTCCCAGCTTGGTAGTGCGTTCAAAGGCACCTGCTCCGAAATCTATGTATATGTCTTGAAGATTTACAAGGGTTCCACAATTGATCGTTGGACTAAATTTAAGATTAGCCCCGACTCGGTCATCTGACAATGAATCTTTGCTTTGGGCATTACCAGTAGCTACAATCAACCCAAAAACCAGAACCCAATAAAACCTGACCATGTTCAATACAGATTACAAATTGGAAATGGTTTTGGATTTTGGGTATTTTACCTGGTATTTAAAATCCATCGTTTTTGTCTCTCCGGGTTCAAGGTTTACTG
>JAAZYJ010000154.1 GCA_014239715.1 Flavobacteriales bacterium | reverse complement strand
CATTAGGGCTGTAAAGAACATACTGATAATTATGGTCATACCTCTAATCTTTTATTTGATCAAGCTACTCTCCTTCATTTTTATTCCACTTGTGAGCGCTCTGTTCCTTTCAATACTATTCGCCCCGCTAATGAGGTGGTTTTCTAAGAAACGTATCCCGAAATTAGTGGCTCTTGCAGCAGTTGTGCTCATCATCTGCGGGTTCTTCAAAATTGTTGGAGAGCTTGCACAGCTATCGAGTCAGGAAATGATGGTTGCAGACAAAGAAGTGCTAATGTCTAAAATGGAATTGAAGCTAAAAATCGTGGTAACACCTATAGAGGAGTTCTTTGGTATGGATACAGAATTAGGAGATAAGAGTATTCATGAGATATTTAAAAGTAATGGCGATGGAACAAGCCTCCTTAGTTACTTTGGAAATACGTTGCAATTTCTGCAAAAACTGGTTACGCAATTACTAATGATGTTTTTCTTTCTCATATTGTTGCTGGCCGGTTCAATGGATCTTCAAAATTTAATGAAATCTACTGTAATAAAAAGAAAAACTGCCTCAATAAAAACCATGCTTAAAATTGAAAAGAGCATTGTAAAGTTCATTAAAGTAAAATTTCTGCTGAGTGCATTCACCGGGCTAGGGTTCGGGCTTGCATGTTGGGGTTTTGATGTCAGCTTCCCCATATTCTGGGGGCTTTTTGCATTTGCCATCAACTTCGTTCAAATGATTGGTTCGATCATCTCTACCATAGCGTTGGCCATATTCTCATTGGCAGAAATTGATTCAACCGGGACCATTGCAATTTTCTGCGTAATTATCACAGGAGTACAAGTACTTTTTGGGGGAATTCTGGAGCCAATATTGATGGGGAAAACCTTTTCCATCAATACAGTAACTGTTTTGATCATGCTCATGCTGTGGGGGTATATCTGGGGCGTCCCGGGATTGATCCTGTCTGTGCCAATTACAGTGCTTGTTAAAATTATTCTGGAACAAAACAGCAGAACTGAGGCAATTGCAAAGCTCATGTCATAAGTAGGTTTTTGAACGTAATTTGGGATAAACAAACAACTTATATGCCATCTGTTTCTGCAGCTTTTCAATTTAGCTAAAATTTGTTTCGAAATTTTTGAACCCTTTTGAGATATCCTTGTACAGCTCCTCAACTGAACCAAAAATTTAATACGATGAAACCAGTTTACAAGCCAAATGATCAATTATCCAATTCTGAAAATAAGTTAATCACCATTCCTGAACCTTGTCACGAGAACTGGAACCACATGACTCCCAAGGAAAAAGGAAGACACTGTGATTCCTGCGATAAAGTGGTCGTTGACTTTACGAAAAGTTCAAAAGATGAAATTGTGTCCCACCTAGAAAGTTCTTCGGGAAAAACCTGCGGCAGATTCCGATCGGATCAGATACACATGCCGAAAGCAATCCCATCCAAGCTATCCAAAATCGCGGCTTCAATCCTTGCTATTGTAGGCGCAAACAATGCCGTACATTCACAAGTGGATTTCTCCACAATGGGTGATGTAGCTATTGAAGAACCCATTGAAATCACTGTTTCAAACAGCATTTCAAAAGATATTTCAGGCAAAATTTCGGATGATGAAAATAACCCAATTAAAAATGCCAAAATATCTGTTTACAGTGGTGGCAATTTGATCAAATCGGTTCTTTCAGATGACGAAGGCAGATATACTATTGAACTTCCGGCTGGATCTGTAATCCAAGATATAATATCTATAAAGGTGCATGCGACAAATTTCAACACAAAAACCCTGGACCATCTTACGCTAAAAAAGACAAATACAACTTTGAACATGTCACTTAATCAGAGTGCCCTAATTAAACCAGAACGAAATATTGAAATGATGGGAGGTGCAAGAATAATAGGAAAACCCGAAATGCCTCAGGATAAACAAACCCGAGCACTTAAAGGAATGGTCAAACTGAAAAAGGAGGTCGATTCAAAAAAAGACGCTTCCGAATGCCAGTCACAACAAGATACTGAACAGCTACGAAAAGAAAATGCAAATAAGTTAACCAAGGGCAATACTGATCTTACCATGAACGAAGAAAAGGAATTGCGTGCACTTTCCTTTTCAGTCTACCCGAATCCGACAACCGACTTGGTGAAGGTGGCCCTTTCATCTTCCGGTGAGTACGATTATTATGTTACAGATGTCATTGGCAATGTGGTATATGAGGGATTTTTTATTGGAAGGCGAATTGAATTATCATTCCGGAACCAAAATTCCGGTGTCTACTTATTCAATGTCCGGGAAAACGGAAATACAATAAATACTACAAGAATTGTTGTCGAGAAATAAATGATCAGTCCTGTACGCTTTTTTCATTCATTATTTTAATCTGATTTCCAATAGATTCCTTATGAATGATCTGCAACAAGCGACTTACAAACTCTTCACTAAGACCTAGCTTATCGGCCAGGTCTTTTCTGGTTGCAAGTATTTGGTTCCATCGCTCAACTTGTAAAATAGTAATTCCGTTCACTTTTTTTTCCTGGCCAATATCTTTTATCACATTAAATCGAGCGGCCAGTTTCTCAAGGATATCCTGATCTATAACATCGATCTCCAAACGCAATTTTTCGAGTTTTGATCTCAGGGCTGCATCTTTTATGTCCTTATCCCGCACTACAAGCTCCTCTAGCAGCTCTTTCAGTCTGTCAGGGGTAATCTGCTGACTTGCATCACTTAATGCTTTGTCAGGACTGATATGGCACTCTATCATCAAACCATCCATATCCAGATCCAGTGCCTTCTGAGAGATCATAGAGATTAGATCTCTGCTGCCTCCTATGTGACTTGGGTCACACAAAATTGGCAGCTCCGGGAATTGTCGTTTTAATTCAATAGGGAAATCCCATTTGGGAATGTTTCTGTATAGAGATTTCTCAAATCCTGAGAACCCTCTGTGTATGGCTGCTAATTTTTTCACCCCAGCGTTGTTCAGTCGTTCCAATGCTCCTATCCACAACTGCAGATCAGGATTGATCGGATTCTTGACGAAAACAGGGATATCTTTTCCCACAAGTGCATCAGCAATTTCTTGAACCGAAAATGGATTAACAGTAGTCCTGGCTCCGATCCAGAACATATCAATACCTACTTTTACTGCTGACCTGATGTGTTGCTCATTAGCTACTTCAATAATACAGGGCAATCCTGTCAACTCTGACGCTTCTTTCAGCCACTCAAGGCCAATCTCGCCTACTCCTTCAAATGAATTCGGTCTGGTCCTTGGCTTCCAAATGCCAGCCCTGAGTATACTAACTCGGCCCGATTCGGATATGCGCTGGCACGTTTCGAGCACCTGACCCCGGCTTTCAGCACTGCACGGGCCGGATATAACAACTGGTTTTGATAATTGGGGAAGCCACTCATTGATCGGATGAATATCCATACTTTCAAGCCTTTTCAATTGGCTCAGTAAAAATAGTGAATAGAAGGTAACCTTCTACATTCCAAGCGAAATATGGCAGCAACTTATTGATTCAATGTATTACTCATTTCGTCTGTTCACTAAATCACAAAGGCTGAATTATACTACTTACTTTATAAGCAGTACAATTCAGCCTGTCCATTATGATTTACTATAAAACTCTTAGATCACAACGACCTCAGTCATATCTCCAGTTTCCATATCCCGAAGGATATATACCCCACTCTCGACATCTGTCATATCGATCGCCTTCGATTTGTTGAACTTCAAATCCTTTACAACCTGACCCGTTACTGAATAAACCCTAAGGTGTGTTTGCCCCTTACTAAACACTGTGAAATTACCGTTTGAAGGATTAGGATATACCGCAAATGATACAGCTGTTAGATCCAGCACCGATGTTGCTGTCGGACTGCCTACCTCTACGGAAATCAACTTACTGCAACCATTGGCATCCACTACTATCACATCGTAAAGTCCTGCACAAAGTGACCCTAGCTCATTGCCCTCTATTCCATTGATATAATATGTATACGGTG
>JAAZYJ010000283.1 GCA_014239715.1 Flavobacteriales bacterium | reverse complement strand
TTCTTGAAATGGATTTTCCAAAGCCTTCTGGATTCATCGTCAAAACTATAAGCCAAGACTTCGTTGTTATCGCTGCACTCCGTTGATGCAACCTGATAAAACTCATGATTTTCGGCCAGCACGTTCACGTCGATCAGGACCTCTTCTTCGGCATTTAAATTGTCTTTTTTCCGTGTATGGATCGGGTATTCTCTCCCTTCTTCATATCGAGTTATGTAGTAGTAGCCATTTTCTTTGTATGGAACCGATTGGTCCGTTTCTTTAATGCGGGATTTCATTTCTTCAAACAGCGACTTTTGGAAGCTTTCTGTATGCGCCATTTTTTCTTTTGTATACGCATTTTCTTCGTTCAGATAATTCAGGACTTCCGGAGAGTCTCTTTCGTTCATCCAATAATAATTATCAATTCGGGTATCTCCATGGGTGGTTAGCTCGTGAGGAAGGATCTTCGCTTCCGGTATTTGTGTTTTTTCTGTTGTATTCACGGGTTCATTGTTTTTGTCGCTACAACTTGCAAATAAAAAAAGGATGGAAAAAGGGAGTGCATATTTCATCTGAATTAGTTTGGGCGAAATATAATTAATATTCGATGTTATGGAAATCGGAACCGCAAAAATATTGTGGTCATGGGAGTTTTGAAACGATTACAGCTTTCTTTCTTGTGTACCGGGAGTAAAGTAATTTAAACACGGCTGAATATGTATCTTTGTTTCCCGGCAAATACAATGTTACAGCTATGAGTTTGGAAAGTGAACTTGAAATAAGGAGTAAAGGACTGTGTGAACTATGTAGCTCTACAAACGAGTTAAGGTCGCATATAGTTGTGCCAAAAAAGGGAGGGTCAGAAGATGAAATGGTCTTTATCTGCAGCGAATGCTCGGATCAGCTGGATGGCACAACAGAGATGAATTCAAATCATTGGCGCTGTCTGACCGAAAGTATGTGGAGTGAAGTTCCTGCAGTAAAAGTCGTTGCCTGGAGGATGTTAAATTCGCTAAGGTCTGAGGATTGGGCTACTGATTTGATCCACATGATGTATCTGGATGAGGGAACTTTGAACTGGGCCGAATCCGGGGAGTCAAATGAGTCACGGGATGAAATAATACACCGTGACAGCAACGGAGCACAGCTAAATTCAGGAGACTCGATAGTGCTGATCAAAGACCTGAATGTGAAGGGAGCGAATTTCGTTGCAAAACGGGGCATGTCGGTTAGAAATATCACGTTAGTTCACGACAACCCGGAACAGATCGAAGGCAAGGTCAATGGGCAGAAAATTGTCATCCTGACACAATATGTCAAAAAGTAATAGGTGAGACTGGTCTATCTAAAGGGAAGGTATGGCCGCTGATCTCTTATAAAGAAATGGATTTGGATTGACAAACCGTATTGAAAGCTCAACACCGCCTGCGGCTCCGGTTGTATTTTTCAAACCTGAGATCGTAGTATCATAGCTGATTCCGATTGCGAAATTATCTGCTTCAAAAAATACAGATGGAATGATGGCGTCTCCGACTCTGTAATGAGCACCGATCGACCAAGCTGCCTCTTTAAAATATCCGGTATATTTCGATGCTTCACGTAATCGAACCCTGCACATGGTTCCAACCAGAATTTCAAGAGAAGGCCCTTGAATTGATACTGCCCCACTAGGAGAAAAAGAAATGTCCGTGTTCTTTATGCCAACAAATGAGTTGGCGTGAATGATGAATTTCATGTACTGCCTTTCGGTTCCGGAAAGCTGGGACGAAACATATTGCAGTCTGGGGCGATTCAGGTGGTTTGCTGAAACACCGATCTTAAAACGAAAGGCATCATAGGATGATAGGGTAGAGCTGGATTCTTCAAAGTACCAGGCAATGCCGGCACCCACATCCATGTGCCCCCATGAATCTTGTGTAAGATGCTGTTCGTTTGTGGATAAGGATGGATCAAAACCATTGCCGGCATATTGACTGTCCCATTGGCCATTACTAAGGTCAATTGAATATTGAGAGTAGCCCAGATACATGCCTCCGGAAAGCATTTGATTTCGATTTACCTCCAGAATCCCTGAAAGATTGAGCTGGGCACGGGTGTTGCCCATATTAAGATCACCTGCCTTATCGGCAAATACATGTCCTCCTATACCGATATATGCATTATCCATGCTCTTTTTAAAGAGCCCCTGATCGTAGCTTACGGCGTAAGTACGGTAGGTTTTTCCTATACTTCTCCACTGGTCCTTGAAATTTATGGTTGCTCTTTGATCGCCTGTAAAAAGACCGGTTAATGCAGGGCTCAATGTCAATGGGGAGTTGTAGATCTGACTAAAATGCAGGTCCTGACTAAAACAGCCGATTAAAGTGCCGATTAGGACTATGGATGTGAGCAGCTTTTTCATTTGATCAAGGTAATATTACCAGACAATTCTCCTTCGGTTCCCTGCCAGTCAGTATAGGTTAATCGATACACAAAAACAGCAGGGTCCAGCTCTTTGTTTCTGTAGGTTCCGTTCCATCCAACCAATCTGTCTTTGGTTTCAAATACGACTTGCCCCCATCGGTTATAGATAGTAAAGTGGAACTCGCTGAAGGCCCCACCCCTTACAAAAACTTCATCGTTAAATCCATCACCGTTAGGAGAAAAAACGTTTGGCACAAATAGGGCCGTATTGTCGTCTATGGTAACAAGTACACTGTCAATATCGCTACAACCATTGGAGTCGGTCACAACAACAAAAAATAAGGTAGTTTGGGTTATACTGGCAACAGGGTCTGCACATGAAGAACAGTCTAGGCCAGCTGCCGGAGACCAGGAATAGCTCACTCCTCCAGACGCACCAATTGTTGTGTTTTCCAATGGTGCAACGGTTGTATCTCCATATGCGTTGGTGGAAGGGTTTGGATGGACAGTTACAACAATTGAGTCTGTAATGCTACCGCAGGCGTTCGTGTATGTTGAGTAGAATGTAGTTGACGTTGCCGGAGAAACAAATATTGAGTCAGAAGTTTCGGTAGTACTCCAAGACAGACTGCCAAGCCCTGAGCTGATCAGTGTTGCAAGATGGCCAAGACAAATATTGCTGCCTGAAATTCCATTGTGAATCGGCAAGGAGGCCTCAACGACCATTACGGAATCAGAATTAGAGCAACCATTTGTATCCGTTACTATTACCAGCTGCAAACCACTATAAGAGATGAAAACAGTTTGAGAAGTTTCGCCACCTGGCAACCAGCTGTATGCACTTCCCGAGTTTCCGGCATCAAGGATTATTGAATCTCCTGCGCAGAACGATGTATCTCCTACAATTGTGACATTTGGAGCTGGAGTAATTGAGACGACCACCGAATCTATGGGGCTGGTGCATCCCATGAAAGTTTCGTTCAAATAATAAGTTGTGGTACCAATTGATATGGATGGAGACAATGAATCTCCGGTACCGATGACTGCCGTTAGGTTATTGTCGGAATACCAGTTTATCGTACCACCGCTACCTTGTGCCAGCAAATTTGCTAAAGTGTCATTCGCGCAGTATGCAGTATCATTGCTTACAGTTGGAGCCGAGATCGATCCAGAATCAGGGATCACAACATTCGTGGAGATAGTGCACGAATTGCTGTCTGTTACCAGTACATCATATGTCCCCGCTTGTAATCCGGTTGATATTGAGTCAGTTGAAACGGATATGCCTCCCAGCGTCCAATCGAAGGAGAACCCGGTGAAACAAGGAGTAATTAGTGATACAGTTGCGGAACCGACACCCGTGCCACAAAAGTCGTCACT
>JAAZYJ010000184.1 GCA_014239715.1 Flavobacteriales bacterium | reverse complement strand
TTCATCGATGATGTCTTTTTCAATCATGTTGTTTATTTTGCTCAAGCTTGACAGCCAAAGAAAAGATGTGTTGAATTGATTTTAATAAAATCTTAATTCTATCCTGTATTTTAATCTTCGCTGTTTAATTTAACATGCTCACCATCGATATAAATAAAAGACGATGCTTTTTCTTATTTTTATACCAAGATTCACGTGATGAAGAAAAATAAAGAGAAACTTCAATTCAACCGAAGAACAAAACGTGTTTTAAATGTTCTTCTCTGGCTGGGAGCCTTCGCTCCTGTTTTCGGTGTTATTATCCTTTTTTCCGTTCAATCAGAAGATGAGATGCCATCAATGGAAATGCTCGAAAATCCTCCAGAGCTTCTCGCTTCAATTGTTTTCTCTGATGATGGTAAAACAGAATTAGGCAGATATTGGAGCATAAACCGAACAAGTGTGGAATACAGCGAGATTTCCCCCTATGTGATTGATGCCCTTATCGCTACAGAAGACGAACGCTTTATCGGGCATCCCGGTATTGATCTAAAGGCTGTTATTCGTGCTGCAACAAGTTTTGGGGGGGCAGGAGGAGCATCAACAATTACACAGCAATTGGCCAAGCTTCTATTTACACTTGAAGAAAGAACCCGAATTGCAGAATTGAAAGCCGCTGGAGAACCGGTGGAAAAACAATATTCGGGGATGCGTAAAAGAATCAATGAAAAGGCAAAAGAGAACATCATCGCCATTCGGCTTGAAAAACGATATACCAAAGAGGAAATTATTACTATGTACCTGAATCAGTTCGATTTCCTTTACAACGCAGTGGGTATCGAAAATGCGGCAAAAGTTTACTTTAATAAGGGGGCTTCCGAACTAACAAAGCCTGAAGCTGCGATGCTGGTGGGAATGTGTAAGAACCCTTCTTTATATAATCCGCATACATACCAGATTAAAGACTACAAATCAACATACGCCATTCGTAATAATGTATCCCCTCTCGATGTAACCTTTCAGCAGGCACAACCACTGAAAACAAAAGACAGTGTTCGGGCTATTGAACGTAGAAATCAAGTGCTTTATCAATGGAGAAGAAACACAAAAAACAACAACTCTTCATTAAAGAACACATTATCACAAGAGGAATACGACAGCTTGAAATTACTCCCGATAATCACAAATTATCAAATTGTGGATCATAAAGAAGGGTTGGCCCCGTATTTCAGAGAATCACTTCGTGCTGAAATAACCTCCTTGTTCAAACAGAAGGACAAGGGCGGAGCGCTGATTTACAAAAAAGAAGATGGCACACCCTATAATATTTACAGGGATGGATTAAAAATATATACCTCGATAAATGTGAGCATGCAGGAGTATGCTGAAAAAGCCCTAAAAAGGCACTTAAAGGAGGATCTGCAACCACAGTTTGAGAAAAACAACGCTCGCGTAAAACGGTTCCCGTTTGCAGATCATTACGAAGTCACGGACAAACGAATTGAGGGAATTATGAACCGGGCGCGGAAACGCTCTGAACGTTACCATAGACTTAAAGCCCTTGGCTGGTCTGAAAAAAAGATCGAAGAAAGCTTTCAGGTTCCCTTATCAATGAAGCTGTTTTCCTGGAATGGCGAAATTGATACCATATTGAACCCAAACGACTCCATTCGATATTATAAAAGTATTTTAAGAGCCGGGCTCTTGTCCATGGATCCAAATACTGGTTTTGTTAAAGCCTGGGTTGGAGGTGTGAATTTTCAGCATTTTTCGTACGACCATGTGAAACAGAGCAAGCGTCAGGTTGGCTCCACAATAAAGCCATTTGTGTATGCCACTGCGCTTACAATGGAGGTTGTTAAACCTTGTACAAAATTTGACTCAGGAACCTCCTTTTGTGTTGATGTCTTTGGTCCTAACGGTTCACTGAGCACACGCTGGTGCCCTAGGGGAAATACTCCGGCAAATGCAACCGTAGCAATGGGCCTTGCGGTCTCAAGTAATCCCGTCACTGTTGGTGTAATGTCGAAGATGGGCGGTTACGCCGGGCCGAAGAACATTTCCAAACTACTAAAAAGTCTGGAAATTAACCTACGCCCTGAAGACGAGGTCCCTTCCATGTGCCTGGGCGTAATGGACCTCTCCCTATATCAGATGGTAGGAGCTCAATCAATGTTTGTGAACAACGGGATATATATTCGCCCAACGACCATTATGCGTATAGAAGATCGAAATGGAAATGTGATTTATAGCGCAGACCCGTACTCCAAAGAAGTATTGAATTCGGGGGTCGCTTATACAACGCTAACCATGATGAAAGGTGTTGTTCAATTTGGAACCGGAGCAAGCTTGAGAAGCACTCGAAAATGGGGCGGTATTCGGTATCCGATGGCAGGCAAAACCGGAACTACTCAAAACAATGCAGACGGTTGGTTTATGGGGCTAACTCCGGACCTGGTTACGGGTATCTGGGTTGGGGCCGAAGACCGTGACGTTCGTTTCCGCTCGATGGCGTGGGGTCAGGGGGCCAGAATGGCACTTCCTATATATGGCTATTATATGCAGCAAGTATATAAAGACGGGAAGCTGAAAATATCTAAAGAAGATTTTGTTGCCCCTATGGGCTATGACGCAGCAATATACAATTGCACAGAAGATGAAATCATCCCCGATAATATTCCTATTTTTTAAGAAACCCTATTTATGAATAAAGTTGTAGCAAGCGTTGAAGAAGCATTATTAGGTCTGGAGGATAATATGACAATAATGCTTGGAGGATTTGGTCTTTGCGGAATTCCTGAAAACTCGATCACACAGCTGGTAAAAATGGAAATTGCCGGATTAACATGTATTTCAAACAATGCCGGTGTTGAT
>JAAZYJ010000337.1 GCA_014239715.1 Flavobacteriales bacterium | reverse complement strand
CGCCCAGCGGATTCTTGTGCAAAAAGTTATCTAACTTTTGTTTCAGAAAATCCATCACAAAAGTTCGAATGGTTTTACCACCCGCTTCCATCTCAAGTGAACCAAGCTTTGTTTTTGTTTGAGACTCGAAAACAGGCTCCATTATCTTTACGCTGACCGCAGCCACAATGCTCTGTCTAATGTCAGCCGGCTCATATTTGCCAAAAAAATCTTTGATCACCTTAGCAAGCGATTCTCTAAAGGCCGATTGATGTGTTCCTCCCTGTGTTGTGTGTTGCCCATTCACGAAAGATGAATAGTCCTCGCCGTACGATCTGACATGTGTAAAGGCAACCTCGATATCGTCACCCTCCAAATGGACTATCGGATACAACGGATCACCGTCCAGGTTATCTTCTAAAAAATCCTTTAGACCATTCTTTGAAGTAAACTGTTTATTGTTCAGATGTATCGTTAGCCCTCTATTGAGATAACAATAATTCATGAACAGCTTTTCTAAATACGGTTGTTTGAACTGAAAGTTTTTAAACACATCATTATCCGGAGTGAACTTAACATAAGTACCATTTGGTTCTTTTGTTTTAGATATGTTGTGATCGGACACCAGCTCTCCCTTTTGAAACTCCGCACGTTTCAGGTCACCTTCACGATATGCCTCCACAATAAAATAATCAGAAAGAGCATTCACCGCTTTGCTCCCGACACCGTTCAATCCAACAGACTTTTTAAATGCTTTTGAATCATATTTACCCCCGGTGTTCATTTTGGAAACAACATCAACCACTTTTCCTAACGGAATGCCTCGTCCAAAATCACGAATAGTAACAGCGCCATCTTTCAGCTTTATTATGATCTTTTTTCCATGGCCCATAACGAATTCATCGATGCAATTATCTACGATTTCTTTGACAAGCACATATATCCCGTCATCAACGGCAGAGCCGTCGCCCAACTTTCCAATATACATTCCGGGACGCAACCGAATGTGCTCTTTCCAATCAAGCGACCTAATGTTTTCTTCTGTATAGTTTACTTTTTCCGCCATTGAAATAAAATTATACAAATTGCCCTACTCCCCTTGCTGCATACGGGCTTTGTTATCAACAAGACAGTGTAGAATGTGAACTACTTAATTAAAATCCATATATATTTCAACTAAATCCCTTTTCCGCCAAGTGCAGATTACAACTTTTCTTAAATTGTGGTCTATAGACATTTTCGAAATTACATTATCCCTAAAAGCAAGAATTGTAACTAAAACAAACCACAGGATTTACAATGAAACAGTCGTCTTTAAGAATAAAGTTAATTTTGACATCGATCTTCTTGGCCTTATTATGCCTCGCCCTAATACCTTTAATGCAGAAAAATAAAATCAAATGGGTTATGGAAGAATATTATTCTTCACCTAGATGGAACAAGCTGAAGCTTGAATATGAAAATTCCCCTGTGGTTAACGCTGCTGTTCTTTTCTATGGGAATAGTATGACAGAGAATTTCAAGCCATTTATGAGAGACAAAGACTATTTGAATTTTGGTATAAGTGGCGATTTTTCGAAAGGCCTGATTGATCGGTCTCAATCAGTTGTACGGCAACAGCCAAAGCAATTATTTATCATGATCGGCATTAATGACCTCATAGAAAAAATTCCCGTTAATGAAGTGTTTACCAACTACCAAACCCTGATAAAAATATTTCTGGAAAAATGTCCCGGAACCAAGATATTCATACAAAGCACGCTGCCAACTAGAGGCCTAAACAGCACCTTCAGCTCTAGCTTTGACATCAACAATAAAGTGATTGAGCTGAACGAACGACTTGATCAACTGTGCCATAAGCAGAACATTACATACGTAAATTTGTACTCAGCATTTGTGGATGAAAAGAATCTTCTGAAAGAGAGCTTATCTTCAGATGGAGTGCATCTCACGAATGAGGGCTATGAATTGTGGGAGGCTGAGCTACAGGGAGTTGTACAGTAAAACTCTGTCAAACATTGAATCTGAAGTGCATTATATCTCCATCTTCCACGACATATTCTTTGCCTTGGACGCCCAGCTTTCCGGCCTCCTTAACAGCTTGTTCCGATCCGAGCTCGACAAAATCATCGTATTTCATGACCTCGGCGCGAATAAATCCCTTTTCAAAATCTGTATGGATCACTCCTGCAGCTTGAGGAGCTGTTGCCCCTTTTGTGATCGTCCAGGCACGCACTTCTTTGACACCTGCAGTAAAATAGGTTTGCAAGTTCAACAATGAATAGGCCGACCTGATCAACTTGCTTACCCCGGGCTCCGTGAGTCCTAGGTCGTCCAGGAACATTTGCCGCTCATCAAAAGTCTCCAGCTCAGAAATATCAGCTTCTATGCCGGCCCCCAAAACCAACACCTCAGCTCGTTCATCGGCAACTGCCCCTTGAAGACACTCCACATGTGGGTTCCCTGTTTTAACAGAATTTTCATCCACATTACATAGATATAGAACCGGTTTTGCAGTTAGAAGATGAAGGTCAGGCACCAAGGCCCATTGCTCCGAATCCATATTTGCACTTCGAGCTGAATTTCCGGCTTCGATATGATCTTTAAGCAGCTGGTAGATACTATGTATCTTTCCTGCCTCCTTATCACCCGACTGGGCCTTCCTATGAATGGCAGCAATTCTTTTCTCAATGGTCTCCAGATCCTTCAGCTGAAGCTCCATATCAATGACCTCTTTATCACGCACAGGGTCAACTGACCCGTCAACATGCACTACATTGCCGTCATCAAAGCATCTGACAACGTGAATAATCGCATCGACTTCTCGAATATTCGCTAAAAACTGATTACCGAGCCCTTCACCTTTATGGGCACCCTTCACTAAACCGGCTATATCAACGATCTCCACTGTGGCCGGTAAAACACGTTCCGGCATTACAAGCGCCTCCAATTTTTCAAGCCGCTCATCGGGTACATTAACAACACCAATATTAGGTTCTATGG
>JAAZYJ010000163.1 GCA_014239715.1 Flavobacteriales bacterium | reverse complement strand
GGCGGGGAAAATTCCTTAGCCATTCTGATGGCTTTCCTATCGGATTTCAATACTCTTATCTGTGGGTAATTGTATATACTCGATCCACCGGTATGAAAATCAATTCCAAAGTCTACCAGAGGCAATATATTTTTACTTAATGCATTGGCAACTCTTGAAGCAAGTGACCCTTTACTGGTGCCCGGAAAACTCCGATTAACATCCTTTCCATCCGGAAGTTCCCGTGAAAAATTGATAAATCCAAAAACGTTCAGTACAGGTATAGCTATAATTGTTCCTTTGTTGAGATTACTGAACATTTGCGATTTGACAGCCCTTCTGACAATCTCTATCCCGTTGATCTCGTCACCATGAACACCACCCAAAACGAGCATTACCGGCCCTGCCTTTTTACTTCTGAATACTTGTGCCTCTATGTTAATCTTGGTGCCAGAAGCAAGCTCTGACACTCCAATGTGAACCAACACGTTCTCCCCCGGCTCTATTTTCTGCTTGTTGATCACCATAATGCTATTCTGTTTCTTCAATGAATTGTATAATCGTACTCGCTACATCCACTCCGGTAGCTCCTTCTACACCTTCCAAACCAGGGGAAGAATTCACCTCAATAACTAAAGGCCCTCGATTAGATCTTAGCATATCTACTCCTGCAACGTTAAGTCCTAACGCACGAGAAGCTTGAATCGCTGACTGGCTCTCTGCATCGGTCAAATTAACTGACGTGCAAGTTCCTCCCCGATGAACGTTCGATCGAAATTCACCAGGTGGTGCTTTTCGCTTCATTGAGGCAACGACCTTATTCCCTACAACAATTGCCCGAATATCCTCCCCTTTTGATTCTTTGATAAACTCTTGAGCGATCACTCTAGCCTTTAGCTTATTAAAAGCTTCAATTACTGATTCTGCAGAGCTGTTATTCTCTGCGAGCATCACCCCAAGCCCCTGAGTTCCCTCTATTAATTTTATTACTAATGGAGTTCCGCCAACCGAACGAATGATCTCGTCGAAATCGTTGCTGTAGTTTGTAAACGAAGTTAATGGAAGACCTAAACCGCTTGTAGATAGGATCTGCATACATTGAAGTTTATCTCTTGATCGCAAAATGGCATCAGAACCATTAACCGTAAACGCACCCATCATTTCAAACTGTCGTACGACTGAACATCCATAGAAAGAAACCGAAGAACCAACTCGCGGTATAATGGCATCAGGCATTTCGATCTGTTCTCCATGGTGGATAACTTGAGGTTTTTCCTTCTCGATCACCAGGTTACAATGCAAATGGTCAAGAACCCTAACCTGATGACCACGATCCCTAGCCGCTTCAACAATTCTGCTTGTTGAGTACAAAGCAAGATTTCTACTTAACACAAATATCTTCATCCCTTATAATTAAATATAGCAACTTAATACTATCTACAGGTCTTTGAAAAATCAATATTAAACCAAATACGGTCGTTTTGCCATTATCCACGTTGCAATAAATGAAATTTCCAGTTTAACCCCATCCCGTTTTTCAGCAAATAGACATTTTAGGCAATACAAAATGAATCTGTAAGATATTAGTATCTTGTTATCATGATAAAATTTTACCAAACGCTACTGGCTGTGTGTCTTATCTCGACTTATACAGGAGTTGATGCGCAAGCCAAAAAAGAGAAAAGCAAAGAAATAGCAGTGTATCAATGCCTCAAGTACACTGATTCAATTCACATTAAACAAACAGAAGTTAGCATTCGTCATTGGTTTGCTTACGTTTACGCAAGGTTCGACGATCACCCTGATGGTGATCCGGACCCAGAAGAGGTAGCTAAGTTTTTACCGGATTCTGTTGAACAGTCTAATCGATTTTTGTTCGACATGTTTTTGCGTTATTGGAAAATTGATGAGCTCGATGAAGAGCAATACGAAAAATTTGTTTGGAATCAACAATCAGTTAGTTACTTCCCGCTTTACCTGACGAAAGATGAAAAAAAAGAATACGACCACATTAAGACATTCTTAAATAAGCCCATCACCGGCGTGACATTTGAATCCATAGAGGGGTTTATGGAATGGCAATCCGAAATTCTTGACGGATGGCTGAAGGATGACGAAAATTATACGCATAATGTCCGCTTATTGACTCCCGCTATTTACGATGAGCTTTTAGAAAATACTAAAACGGGCTTGCGAAACTCAAAAGAAAAGGATGGCACTGCGTCAGTTATCGGAGACAGTATTAATTTAAAAGGTTGCCACCTATACAATTTTAAAGGCAGTCAAAACTGCCCAACGAATGAAGGTAGATTCAAAGAATATGGTACGTTTGAAAGCACAGTGGCTATAAACTCGTACAATCCGGATATTGACGGCTATTACAATTTACTTGGGAATGTTGCTGAGATGACATCCCTAAAAGGCATCGCAAAAGGAGGGCATTGGGACATGTACGCCTCTGAAATATTAAAAAATGAAGAACTAAGATACAGCACACCAAGCTCAAAGATCGGATTCAGATTTATGGTCGTTGTACGAAAGTGATTTCCTGAACAATTCGAATATCACCTATGAATCATAAAAGAACTGACCCGGCAGATTTAAGGCTCTTTTTGTATCCAGCTCTTCTACCAACCTTAGTTTGACTCACTTTTGGACACAAAAAAAGCCAACTCAGCTGAGTTGGCTT
>JAAZYJ010000361.1 GCA_014239715.1 Flavobacteriales bacterium | reverse complement strand
TCAGGGCTATCAACATTGAGGTGGGTCCCCAATACCCATAGCTATTCACATTTGTCTGACCGCTATAAGCTGTTGCTGGTTGTTCAGGATAAAGTTACTGATACCATATCCGTCGAAGAACTGGCAAAGGCAACCGGATTGGAATTGAAACATATACCGTTTCAAGAATGGAAAAACGAACATACTTTCATCTTTCAACACAAAGCGGCATACTATGAATATGACATCAGGTCAAAAAATGCCAACAAACTGCTTTCCTACAAAGAAGGAGCAGAAAATCAGGATTATAACAGCAATACAAACCTCTGTGCAATTACAGTAAAACAAAATCTATATGTAGCATCTCCAGCTGACAAAATGGGCGTGGTAACGCATCTGCCAAATAAGGAGATCGTAGCCGGTCAGGCCATAGCCCGATTTGAGTTTGGAATTTCAAAGGGAACTTTTTGGAGTACAAATGGAAAAAAGCTGGCTTTTTATCAGAAGGACGAATCCCGAGTTCATGATTATCCTTTATTGGACATGACCAAAACTCCGGGAACATTGAATTCAATAAAATACCCAATGGCAGGCCAGGAGAGTGAACTGGCAAAGGTTGGAATATTTGAGGTAAGCTCCGCAAAACTATTCTACCTGAAAACTGAAGCAAGCGGGCTCGACAAGGAGCATTATCTGACGAACCTGGCATGGGACCCAAATAACATCCATGTCTACATTGCTGAGGTCAACAGAGATCAGAATCACATGATGCTCAATAAGTATGACGCCACTTCAGGTGAATTTGTCGCTACGTTATTCGAGGAAAAAAACGACAAATATGTCGAACCGGAACATCCACCTGTTTTCATTCCCGGCCGTCCCGACGAATTTCTTTGGTTTTCCGAAAGAGATGGGTTCATGAACCTCTATCACTACAACACCTCCGGAAAACTAATGAGCAAAGTGACTAAAGTGAAATGGGTAGTCAAGAAAATTATTGGATTCAACAATGACGGAAAGGAAGTGATCGTGGAAGGAACAGGTGAAGACCCGAGAGAAAATCATGCGTTCATTTTCAATATTAAAACCGGAAATATGCGTCAGCTAACGCAATCACCAGGCACACACCGCTTGCAACTGTCTTCAGACGGTAAAAAGTTACTGGATAGCTATTCGTCGATCACTATACCTAGAAATGTAGATATAGTCGATGTTAAAACTTCCAAATCCAAACGAATCTTCTCTGCAGATGATCCCTTGATCGATTACAAACATGGCATTACCGAATTCTTAAAATTAGCATCTGTGGATGGGTCAGATCTTTATGGCAGAATAATTAAGCCCGCCAACTTCAATAAGAAGAAGAAATATCCTGTTCTTGTTTACGTCTATGGCGGACCTCATGCCCAATTGGTAACCAACTCCTGGATGGCTGGAAGCAGTATGTGGATGACCTGGATGGCTGAGCAAGGATATCTGGTTTTCACTCTTGACGGAAGAGGCTCTGCAAATCGAGGGTTTGAGTTTGAAAGTGGAATACATCGCCAGCTGGGTAAACTTGAAATGGAAGATCAGATGATCGGGGTGGATTATTTGAAATCCCTGGCTTATGTCGACCCCAATAGAATGGCGGTGCACGGTTGGAGCTTTGGGGGGTTTATGACAACATCACTAATGCTGAAACAACCCGGGACTTTTAAATGTGGTGTTGCCGGTGGACCGGTGATCGATTGGAAGTGGTATGAGGTTATGTATGGAGAGAGATACATGGACAGGCCCGACCAAAATAAAGAAGGATATGGCGAAACAAGCTTGTTGGATAAAGTGGGTGGTCTTGAAGGTGACCTGTTAATGATTCATGGTACAGTAGATGACGTTGTTGTAATGCAACACAACCTTGCCTTCGTTAAAGCCTGCGTTGATGAAGGAGTTCAGGTTGATTTTTTCCCTTACCCAAATCACAAGCATAATGTAAGAGGACAGGATCGAATACACCTTATGACAAAAGTGTTGAATTATGTCATCGAAAAACTAGCTGAGTAGTCAAAAATAGAATTACCTTTAAGAAGTGTACGCGATTGTTGATATTGAAACAACCGGCGGTCAGCCTAAAGATTCTAAAATAACTGAGATCGGCATCGTCATTTCTGACGGGAGCAAAGTAATTGACACCTACGAAACACTTGTCAATCCTGAACGTGACATACCCTATTTCGTTACCAAATTAACAGGCATCGATGCAAAAATGGTGGCGAATGCCCCGAAGTTTTACGAAGTAGCAAACGATATTGTTGAAAAGACCAAAGACATGATCTTTGTTGCACACAATGCAAGTTTCGACTACAACCACATCAGAAAAGAATTCAAAGAACTCGGATTTGAATACAAAAGAGATACCGTTTGCACGGTTCAATTATCCAGGCGCGTTATTCCAGATCAGGATTCATACTCCCTCGGAAAACTATGCAAATCACTTGGAATTTCGCATACAAATAAGCACAGAGCGCTCAATGATGCAGCAGCTACTACAGAGTTACTGCATCTATGCCTGAGTAAAAATAAGGGTGAGCTAGATATCATCCGCAACACCAATATTCTTTACGATAGACTGAATGTCCATGACCTGCCAAATAAAACAGGGATCTACTACTTTCTTAATCATAGTGATGACGTCATCTACATTGGTAAAAGCAAAAATATTCGGCAGCGGGTAAAAACGCATTTAGCTAATTACCAAACAAAAAAAGGCCAGAGTATTGTGGAGCAGATCGAAAAGGTTGATTATGAAATACTCGGAAGTGAGCTGATCTCTCTCTTAAAGGAATCAAGCGAAATAAAAAAATACAGTCCGGTCTATAATCGTCAACAACGCAAGAAAATAGCAGCCTGGAGCACATACGCATACATCGCCAACGACGGCTTTTACAGACTAGTAATAAGCAACAAACTGGTAAAGGATGCGGCCCACATTAATGGGCACGCATCAAAACAAGCAGCACAGGATTCCTTGTTCAAATGGACCGACAAATACGGTTTATGCCAAAAACTGTGCGGCTTGTACAAAGCCAAGGCAAATGACCCGTGCTTTCATTATAGCTTGAAACAATGCAACGGGGCCTGCTGCGGCAAAGAAAACTCAGGAGAATACAATGAAAGGGTGCAACAGCTAATAGACGACCAGGAAATTCCCGATAAATCATTCTATATTATTGATCGTGGACGACATAATGAGGAAAAATCCTGTGTTAAAATAGAAAATGGACGTTACATTGGGTTTGGTTTCTTTGACCGATCATTTCACTATTCCAGCTTGTTCGAACTAGACAATTACATCGAGGTGTATGAAGACAACAAGGATGTCAGGACGATCATTCGAAGCTTTATTCAGCAAAAAAAGGTGCGTAAAATAATTCCCCTTGAGTGATTTATTGAGGTTCTAATCTAAAAGACATATATTACCTAAGCTTAAACCTTTTTTCAGGTATGAAACGGAGCTTTCAATAGATGGATTAACAAATAATCGTTTGCGTATTAAGTATTTGCAGGCATTTCGTACCGAATATGGTTTTCAAAGCAAATTTTTATTCTGTTTTTGCTACATTGCAGTATAAAGTTATAGCCTATTTAAATGGCAACCGCAACGAAAAAGGACCTGAAAGAACAAAAGTTAAGTAAGGAGTTGTTAATCAAGAGTTTCGGACTCATGGCTACGGCTATAGCTATGACCGAGCTCTATGAAAAAAACAAGTCGGTCACATCCAAATACGTTCATGCCACGTCAAGAGGGCATGAGGCAGTTCAACTTGCATTGGCCCTACAACTCAAACCTCACGACTTTGTGTCTCCCTACTACAGAGATGACTCACTGTTGCTGGGAATCGGTATGGCACCATTCGATCTGATGTTGCAGCTCTTGGCAAAAAGAAACGACCCTTTCTCAGGAGGAAGAACGTATTATAGTCATCCCTCGCTCAACGACCCAGACAAGCCTAAAATACCCCACCAATCTTCGGCTACAGGAATGCAGGCAATACCTACAACAGGATTGGCCATGGGAATTCAATACCGTGAGATCACAGGTATGGACAACTTCAAAACAGATGCTGAAAAACCTGTTGTAGTCTGTTCACTTGGAGATGCATCCTGTACGGAAGGAGAAGTGTCAGAAGCATTTCAAATGGCAGTTCTTAAAAAATTGCCGATCATCTACCTCGTTCAGGACAACGAATGGGACATTTCAGCAAATTCGGAAGAAACCAGAGCTCAGGACATATCACATTATGCCAAAGGGTTTAAAGGGATGGGGCTAAGAACGATCAACGGATCGGATTTTACAGAGTGCTACAACACTTTACAAGAAGTTATAGGGTTGGTAAGAAAAGAAAGAGGTCCATTTATAGTTCATGCAAAAGTACCTTTATTGAATCATCATACCTCCGGAGTAAGAATGGAGTGGTATCGCGATGATCTTGAGGAGCATGCTAAACGAGACCCCTTTCCTATTTTAAGAAAACAGCTTTTAGATCAAGGGATCCAGGAAAAGGTGTTGTCGGAGCTGATAAAAGATGCTAAGCAAACTGTAGAGAAGGATTACGAACGCGCAGTAAAGGAAGAAGATCCTAAGCCGGACGACCTGACTAAATTTATTTATGCACCTACGCCCATTACTGAAGAAGCGGGAGTACGATCTCCGAGCGGAAAGGAGCCAACAGTTATGGTCGATTCTGCACTTTTTGCGGTAAGAG
>JAAZYJ010000359.1 GCA_014239715.1 Flavobacteriales bacterium | reverse complement strand
TTGAATAAGTCCTTCTTTATAAACAGCGATTGATCCCCGCCTCTGCACCAATTGCTATTGAACCTGGTGAACCAACCAGACGTTCTGAGCACCGGGTGTCTGGAGTCAAATGCCATATAAAAACAACCGGCAACGGTGTTGCCTTGCAGACTGTCCATAATCAAACGGTCAAAATTTAGTGGAGGATAGCTGTCTGCATGTAGAAAATACAGTACTTGATTTGAGGCATGCCACGCCCCTGTATTCATCTGGCGCGATCTACCTTTCTCAGACACAATAAATTTGGCCTCATAAAATAACACTTCCCGCCTTGTCAACGCACAATTCGTCGCATCAACTACAATGATCTCTACTGCACGTTCACTGCAACACTTGATGATATGTCTCAGTACGCGACCAATGATCTCTGACTCATTGTATGTAGGAATAATAATACTAATCACTGGATCAGGTAATTAAGTTCATCCGGCAGGTCTTCCTGATAATCAACATCGCGAAGAGTTGGGAGCAAAACTTTTGATTTACCGCTCCTTTCAATGTCAATCAACGTATCGACCAACACATTCTCTGAGCTCCATGTTTTATTGCAAAAAACCTCAGGTAGAATTTCCTTCATCCCCATCAGATAATATCCCCCATCTCTTGCCGGTCCAAGAACAAAATCTGCTTCGTCAAGTCCCTTAAACGCAGTTTCTATTGTATCAGTCGTCAATTCCCAACAGTCCGACCCGATGATCACTGCTTTTTTGAATCCAAGGTTAAAAGCGGCTTCAAATGTATTTTTCATGCGTTCACCCAGATCGTCTCCCATTTGCAATCTCTTGGAATATCCGTCTTCCGGGAACTGATCATACTCATCAATATAGTCAGAATAGTAGATGGCTTTATGGACCTTAAGCTCATCGACCACTGCTTTGGTTTTTTCAACCAGCGCTCTGTAGATGATCAATGCTTTTTCGTTCCCTATAGTTTTTGCCAGTCTCGTTTTCACGAAGCCCAATTCGGAGTTCTTAACAAACACGATCAGCAAATCTTTATTTGAATACTTTTTCACCACGCGTTAGCCATTTTCCCCATTTCTGATCGTAACCGTGAATCTGATCGGTTTTGCCGTTGTTATTATAGACGGGATATCCTTTGTTAACCCAATCAAAAATCCCCCCATACAGATTTCTCACATCGGTAAACCCCATTGCCTGGAGCTTGCCGGCGATCTTATCGCTGCGATAACCAACAGAACAATACACCACTACAGTAGCAGTTTTATTCACTCCTTTAACTACTTCCACGTTAAATTGTTCGTAGCCGCAATGCTTGGCGCCATTTAAGTGAGAGACGCTGTACTCCATATTTTCTCGAGCATCCAAAAGCAGAATGTGCTGCTCTACTTTGATCTTCTCGTGTAACGCCTCAACGGTTAGAACCGGGACGTCCTCCGAAATCAATTTGTCAACCATTCGGTTGAACTCATTCTGGCTCAGAAGTGCGCTGGGAAGAACCATACAATAAAAAAAAAATAAACGTTTCATTCTAAAAGAGCTCCTT
>JAAZYJ010000358.1 GCA_014239715.1 Flavobacteriales bacterium | reverse complement strand
TAAACAAGATGGATCGCCATTGCATTTTTAGCTGAGATCTTTAATCGCCACATTTTATCGCCATTAGGCATCGTGAACCAGCTGCCCGAGTTCTGTGGGTTTAACCCGACATAGTGATATCTTGAAAATAGTTCAAGTCTACCCTCTTTCGCATTTTGGGCATCTTCTGCATTCACTTTGTTCATATCCAACGCCGGCAATCGAACTTCGCTAAGCTTTGGTAACACTAATGGGTAGTCGACCGAAAGTTCATAAGGTTTACCCCCAACCTGCATTTGTGAAACAAGATTGATGGTTATAGCAAGTAGGAATAATGTGGTAAATAGTTTTTTCATCTGAATTTTTTAGAGACCGGTAAAAATAGAGAAACGTTTATGAAATAGAAAGTAATAAACGAAATCCACATCTATTATCTTGCGTTATAACCATTTAATTATCTTTGGTTATTGTAAAGCTAAACCATGAAAAACCCATTATTTATTATTGCAGCTGTCCTGTTATTTTCAGCTTGTGGAGAAGAATCTGTAGTTGTAACAACGGAAGAGCCCCAATTACTTGAAGCGACATTATGCAATTGTTTGGACACTCTTGCTTTGGTGGATCGAGAAAAATGCGACAGCATTTATCCAACCCCCATAGGGAATGAAGAGAAAACCAAAAGAATGGATGAGGCAAAGGCCTGTGGGGTTGAGCTTGTTTATAAAATGGATACGATTTTACATTTGGATTCACTACCCGAACCAGAATCGATAGAGGAAGTATTGACCATGGAAGTGCCCGACCCTCTGTCAGAAGAATGCCAAAAATTTTTGGAAGAGTTTGCTTCAGCTATTAAGCGGTATACCAAAACTGTGAACAAAGCTTCAGAAAACCCGGATGACTTTAAAATGATCATCAAGTTAAACCAGGAAAGATCAGAATTTCAGGAGTGGCCCTCTAAACCACAAATGTTCTCTTGTTCCGATAATGAATCGTTCAAACACAAAGTAGAGAAGCTAACAGAGCAGGCGGATGATCTGCTGGCATCGTGATCAGCTATATACGTATTTACCATCTGATGACACGCTAACTTTAGGAACCGCTTTATTTTTTTCAAACCATTGAAATCCAAGATTTAGATTTTTCCAGAATGACCTCAGCTTCTCGTCTCGGATTATCAGCATTGCATCTGACATATTCGTTTCGTTCATTTTAAAGGGGTAAATATCTACAGGTATTCGAGATTGACCATTATTTCTGGCTTCAACTGCCATGATATATAGCTCTTCAATATTTGAATTGGTGATCGGAATGCATCCAATGCTCACGCAATCACCGTGAATAAAAATATCTCCACCCAGATTACCATTGCGGTTTAATTTTTTGTCTGCTTGATTGGGATAATTGATCCCCAAGCTCAAGTGAAACGTTGACCATGCATTATACCTGTCAATATAATAGTGTCCTTCAGGCACCTGCATGTCTCCTTGAGCTGTTTTTGGCCCTAGTCCTCCTGATAATACGCAAAACTCATACGTTTTAAATAAGTTGTAAGTCGCGGAATCCTTGTGTTTGATCCAGAGCTGAAGCTCCTTTTCCAATTTAAAACCTCGCAGAAAGATTGTCACTTCCGATAATTTGACCCCCGTTTGATCCAAATCGTTCTGAAGTTGTACTATTGTATTGTTATAGGCACCTTTAACTCTGCTTTTTTGAAGCTGAGTGGACTTAAACGACTGTGCAATACTTGTGTTACCAATCGTGCAAAGACTGATTATACTTATAAATAATGTTAAGTGTCTCATATACGTGTAAGTTTTGGAATGATATATGCTTATCTTACTTTTGGATATTCAACTGAAATATCTATAACCATAGAATGCAAGGAATTATGAAAGGATACAAAGTGATAGTGATCGTACTTCTAACTGCAATAGCTGTACCAAAGTCGTACACGCAGGTAGCAACGGAATTGGATCTGGAGAAACAGATGGCAGTCAAAAAATTTGAAAAGCTGTTGGATTACATTCACAACATGTATGTTGATTCGGTGAATACGGAATCACTCACAGAAGATGCTTTTGTTGGTATGCTTGAAGAGCTTGATCCTCATTCGATATACATTCCCAGGAAAGAAGTTCAGGAAATGAATGCTCCGCTAAAAGGAAGCTTCACAGGGGTTGGAATTCGATTTCAGATACTTAAAGACACCTTGATGGTCGTACAAGCCATACCCGGAGGACCATCGGAAAAAGCCGGAATAAGAGCCGGCGATAAATTCATCTATATTGACGGTGAAAACGTAGCCGGCGTCGGATTAAAGAATTCAGGGGTGCGGAATAGATTGCTAGGTGATAAGGATACCCAGGTTAAAATTGAAGTTTACCGTCGGGGGCAAAAGGACCTGTTTGAGGTTACCATTACGAGAGATAAAATACCGATCTTCAGCTTGGATGCCTCCTATATGGCTACACCCGAAATTGGGTACATCAAACTGAACAATTTCTCCAGAACTACAATAGAAGAATTCAGAACATCTGTTTTTGACCTTCAGCAAAAAGGCATGAAAGATCTCATACTTGATCTTCAAGGTAACGGAGGCGGATATCTGTCTACTGCCATAGATCTAGCCGATGAATTTCTTGCCGGCCGTAAGTTGGTTGTATATACTGAAGGAAGAATGTACGACAAAACAAGCTATACCACCCGAAAAACGGGGTTGGTTGAACAAGGAAGGCTGATCGTTCTGATAGATGAAAGTTCGGCATCGGCATCAGAAATTGTTACAGGTGCTGTTCAGGACTGGGATCGAGGAATTGTTGTAGGCAGAAGGTCGTTTGGTAAAGGGCTTGTTCAAAAGCCGGTCAACCTGCCTGATGGTTCAATGGTTCGACTAACAACTTCGAGGTACTACACTCCTACCGGAAGGTCCATCCAAAAACCATATGAAGCCGGCAGCGATACGTACAGAAAGGAAAAATACGAGCGGTTTAAGAACGGAGAGGCGTATCATGCAGATAGCATCAAGTTTCCTGACTCATTGAAATATGAAACGCTGTCAACAGCACGACTGGTGTATGGAGGAGGTGGCATAATGCCTGATTTTTATGTTCCTGTCGATACTTCTGAAACTTCAAGCTATTTTACAGCTCTGATCAGAAAAGGCATCCTCAATAATTTCATATTGAATTACGTAGACAAAAATCGAAAAAAGCTCAAAGAACAATATCCAAGCTTTTCTAAGTTCAAGAAAGAATTCAATGTAGATAGACTGGCAAAAGCACTGATTGCCGCCGCAGAGAAAGAAGATCTTGTAATGAATCAAAAAGAATACGATAAATCTGAAAGAGTAATAAAAGTGCGGATCAAAGCAATGGTCGCTCAGAACATATGGGACTACAAAAAATTCTATGAAATAATCAATGAGCTGAATAATTCATACAACAAAGCCATTCAGATTCTGGAGGATGGAAGTTATGAGAAAGTTAATTTAGCATCGAATTGATTCATTATTTGATAAATTAGCCTAACCAAAGGGCTTTTTAAAATTAAAAATCAACACCCATGAACACAGACAAAGTCAAAGTCGGATTATTAGCATTAATTGCGTTGACACTAATTGTAAATACCTATTATCAGGCGACAAGTGAAACGACTCTACCCACAG
>JAAZYJ010000355.1 GCA_014239715.1 Flavobacteriales bacterium | reverse complement strand
GGCAATTAGGTTGTTACGACAGATCAATGGTACATTGTCCTGATCCACATAGAGCAAACTGGAATCCTCACTGTACATGATCCTCGGATTGTAAAACACACCGCTTTTTTCAGGGCTGATAATGGTATTGTTTAAAAAATAGTAACCATTTGTCGTGTCGTCGAATTCGTGTCGTGCATGCATGAAAATCCCGTGTTCGAATGGATTGATAATTACATTGTTGTAAAATTTAGTCCCGCTTTGACCGCTGATCAACTGAATTCCATTACCCTCATTTCCGTCTTCGTTAACCCCGAAATTATTATATACATCATAGATTCCTCC
This sequence comes from Flavobacteriales bacterium, assembly GCA_014239715.1. Next base: position 5,444 of record JAAZYJ010000355.1, on the reverse strand, counting down.
ACCAATGGACATCATGAAGTTTTGCCAGGTTGCATTGGCAACGCCCCAGTTGGTAATAGTATTGTGATGAATTTCGGCACCAGTTCTGGCCAGCGTTACCTGAATGCCATCCCATCCGGTGTTTTCCAGAATATTATCGTGTATATTCACACCATCGAACCAATGACCAAAAACGTATTCTCCGTTACATATTTTATTGGAAACAACTTTATATCCTCCCGTATAGCCTATATACATTCCTTCTCCTTCGGTATCGTGAATGTAATTATGGTGTACGTGTAAATTTTCGAAAACATATCCGTTTATCCTCCAGGTCATGCTATCAGTACAATTGGGATCTGTCTTTGCCATTAGACCGGCAAATCCGGTGTTTTCAATCTCAATATGATGTACTTCTATGTCCGAAGAAAATTTACTCAATGCGACGCCCACACCCCCAGTCCCAGTTTCGATCACATGGAAGCCATATTCTATATTCGGATCACCACTACCTGAAAGCACAACAAAACGAGATTCGTGTGTGTCAATTCCGGAGTACATGTTTTCTTTTATTACAACCTCTCCGCCACAATTGATAATTGTGAGTACCGAGTCTGCGGTTCCCTCAAAGCCAATGAACCGTAACCCGGAAAGGGTATCTGCCAAAATACAAAACGTGTCTCCCGGAGCGTAATTATAGTTTTGGGCGTAAATTTGATTCACGGCTGTAGTGCTCAGACCGGTGATAATGTGGTCGCAATTACAATTTTGCGAAAATCCTGTATTGATGCAAAAAAGCAGAGCTGCACAAGTGAATTTGATGTGTGACCTCATGGATATTATCGTTTAGCAGGTTGGTTTTGGCCCCCAATATAATTAAAATATTCAAAATCAACACGTTATAATTATGACTGAGCCAGACTAAGAATGTTTACATACGGATACAATCCATGTTACTTGTACTTTTCATTCCTCTTTGTTGACGGAGGCCATGGAGCGTTGTGTTTTAAGTTGTTGAGATGCCAGGGCATATCCACCATCTGCACCGTCAATAAAATGAATGTGGTCTCCCTTTCGGTTGGTCACCACACAGGTCATTAGTGCCGAAGTTGCAGAATGCGTCCCATAGAAAAGCTCATTACTTCTTCTGAATTGCTCCAAAACACTTAAGATTTTCCCCATTTGATGTGATGGTACATCTATCACCATTCTTAGGCCTTCATCGAATTTACGATAATCTGTATTTGCAACTAATTCTTTGACATATCGCTCACCGAATCCACATGCACCAACGCCTGTTGAAAGAACAATTCTTCCCAGAAAATTTTGGAGCCAGTAGTATACTGCGTATAGCTTTAGTTTAACAGGGGAAAGCATTTTTGTTCGGATCCTGGCTTCTTGCGAGCTACCCTTGCTTAGCTTTAAAGAATTTCGATTGACAGGACAGGGCCCGCTGAAGGTCTTAATTATTCCATTAAGTGAAGAAAGCAAAGAACGATACGACTTATTTCGATCAGCAATAGTAGGACCACGGGCTTCAGCAATCAGAGAGAGGATCAACCCGTTACTGCTTGCAACAGGCTCCCACCTGCATTCAAACCCCGAGCAATCAACATTTGATTTAAGACCGTTATCAGCAACTTCGTATGCTGCGCCAAATGATGGGTCTTTAATCCATCGTTCTGCAGCCTTTAAACCATCACCACTTATAAATGCCTGGGAAATATTTTTAGATGTAGCGTAACGACACACGAACAGTTGATGACCGGCAGACTTTAAGTCTTTTACAGGCACCAATCCTGCTCTCAGCTGAAGTGAAAATGCATCATTTGCCAGAACCTTTAAACCGGAAAGTGCTTTTCGCACCCTGTCAACATCTTCTCCGGGAACTAATAAAGTGGCCCCGTCTCCTCCAAAAATGAAAGGAATAGAAATTCCCTCGACGGCATTTCGAACCCCCACAATACTTGCGACCCCGATGGCATTCACATCTTTGTAGCGGCCCTCCTCAATCGCCTTTGTGGATCCAACCACATCTGTAATAGCAACATACCAGTCAGAAGGGACCTCGAGATATGCGTCAGGATTTGCGAAATCATTAAAAGCGAATGTTGCCGGTATTTTTTCGTAAAATTGCCGCACTGATAGTAGTAATTTTTGTTTGAGACCTTGGTTAAATATACTACAAATAGTCAAGATAAAGGAATTACAGAAAAAACAAAAGAGTAACATTACATGAAAGTAACGTTTCAATTATACACTCATGGAAGTATTATGAAAGATGCGATTAGTAACATGAAAAACAGAATGATTTTGGTTGTGATGCTATCCATTTTAATAAACGCGAATTCCCAGATGTACACTACTGCACTTGGATTTAGGGCGGATGCTTCAACTCTGGATGTTGCACTGGCAGAAATTAGCGTAAAGACCTTCTTTTCGGAAAAGAATGCCTTTGAAATTAACCTTGGAGCTGGAAGGTATTTTCTGTGGTCGCAGTTATTGTTCCACAGAAACAACCCATTAAAAAAGGATATTGAATGGTACTGGGGGGCAGGAGTGGATGGTGGATATTGGTTTACTGGAAGCCATAGTGGAGGGGGCAAGATCGATCAAAATGGGGGTTGGCTTGGTCTGGATGGAGTTTTGGGAATTGAATACACATTTAATTATATTCCTATTAACTTAGCGATGGATATGGGGCCCACCTTTCGTGTTATTCCAGAGCTTAAATTGGGATGGATGTTGGGGTTTACAATCCGTTATGGTTTCAGGTAAATAGAATATGATATCTCCGGGAGCAAAAGGATGGATTAACAAGTACTTCGATCTGGTCACTAAAGGTGCAATTAATCTCGAAGTAAAACGACCCTCGAACATGAGGAAGTTGCATTTCATGCATTTGACTCTAGCAAACTCCGGAATTGTATTTGGATATCCCCAAGAATTGATATTTGGCCGGGATCTCGATGACTCAAAATGGACGAAGGAAGAAAAGCTACGGCTTCTTATTTTCGAGGCTCATTTGTTCGTATACCTCCAAATAAACAAAGAAAAGGAATTCAATAAAGACGAGTTCATTGATGCACTGGTTTCCTTTTACGAGCACCACAATGCAAGTGCAATTTCTAAAGCGTTCAAGTTTTTCCTCAAAGAAACGAAGCTCGAAAAGCTGGAGAGTATTTTAGCGAAACGCGTTGAAATAAAAACAAATCTGTTGGAGAACAAGTGGTGGGTAAATTCACTCAGCAATGCCTTTTCGTATTTGGACGTGATACTCTTCGATGATTTTGTGCACAGAGAAAGCAATGAAGCGCTAAAGGAATACAGCGCATTCGCAAAGAATGTCTTAACAGCAATAATTTTATCTGCATATTCAGATGGTGAATTAGGGAAAAAGGAGCGGGAAATTTTCGATGTTTTTTTGGCATCAGCGAACCTCAATGAAAAAGGGCAGGAGGAGATGAAAACCAAGCTCAAGACCGGGGCAGATATTTCGGAAATATCGACTTTTGTGAAGGGTCACTGGTTGTTGCAGCGCTTTATTCTTGATGTTTCCATCCTGACCATCCTTTCGGAAGAAGAGCTGACGAACGATGAAATAAAATTTTTAAGTAAGCTGTGCGAGTACCTCGGAATTCCAAACCATGATCTGGAAGAAAATTTAGGATTAATTGAAGGTTTTCTGTTGAAAACCGGGAGTGAATTTGAATTCATGCAAGGTTCCGCATCTTACGAGAAGGTTTACTCGAGGATGACCAATAGATGGACAAAAATACTAATGCGAAATAAGGACAAGCTTGCCGAGGAGATAAAGGGGAGCAAGGAACTTGTTTCCCTGGTAAAAAAGGGAACAACAAATGAGCTGACTAAGGAGGAAAAGGAGCTTGTCCGATCGCACTTCAAGGAAATTGCAAAAACAATTCCGGCACTTGCAATATTCATATTGCCAGGCGGCACCCTTCTACTGCCGATCGTTCTTAAAATTGTTCCCGATCTGATTCCCTCTGCGTTCAGAGCCAATAAGATAGAGGGAGAAGAGGGGGCAAAAGGATGAATGCCACCCACTCAATTCGGAACACAAACAGAATAATCGTAAATTGTGCACATGCAAAAACTGGGAATTGTGATTCTTGGGCTGTTTCTCTCCAATGCAACGTACAGCCAGGAAAAAATGATAGTGTTCTTCAAGGATAAGAATACAGAAAATCAACTACAGGAATTTTCGGAAAGATCGAAGAGTCGAAGAGAAAGAAATAAGGTACAGGCCGATGCGAAAGACCTTTTGGTGAACACCGATTACCTGGTTGCACTTGCTGAAGACGGGACACTTATGGGAACATCACGCTGGTTAAACGCTGTTGCATTTTCTTCATCGATTTCCAGGTCGGAATTGATGGAAAAACACGCCTTTATCAGCAGGGTAACAGTAATAAGAAGGGGCAAGGTCACAATTGACAAGCTCAGCACCGAAGAGAAATCGCTGAACTATGGCATGGCTGCAACGCAGATAGAGCAGCTTAACTTGGATTGTCTTCACGATCTTGGCTATACGGGGAATTCGATTTATCTAGCCGTCATTGATGCGGGGTTCAATAATATGGACAACATTAATTATTTCGATTCAGTATATCTGGAAAGCCGGGTTCTGGACAATTACAATTTTGTGAACAACACCCCTTTTGTATACGCGTTCAGCGGTCACGGAACCGCTGTTAGCTCTTGTATTGTGGCTGAGAAAGCCGGCATGGATAATTATGCAGGAGCAGCAATTGATGTGAGCCTTGCTCTTTATGTTGCAGAAGACGTAACATCGGAAACTGAAATTGAGGAGTTCAATGTTGTTTTGGCATTGGAGCGATGCGATTCAGCAGGCGTGGACCTGGCAAACATATCTTTAGGATATTTTAATTTCGACGACTCAACAACGAGCCATGTATATGCTGATTTGGACGGTCAAACAACAATAGCCGCAATGGGTGTAAACACGGCATTCTCCAAAGGGATAGTTGTGCTTACTTCTGCCGGGAATTCAGGTCCTTCAAACATATCTACCCCATGCGATGCCAGCGATGGACTTTGTGTAGGGGCCATTGATGAATTTGGCGATTATGCGTCGTTTTCATCTGTGGGGCCGAATGCGGCGGGTCAGGTGAAGCCCGATGTTGCGGCTATGGGTAAGGATTCCTGGGTAATTATGGCCTCCGGAGACTTATCCGTCGGAAGCGGTACATCGTTCTCATCTCCGATTATGGCAGGGGCCACGGCTTGTCTGATTCAGGCGAATCCCACAAAAACGGCTGGTCAGATCATGGAAGCAATACGAGAAAGTGCGCATCAGTTCTCAGCACCCGACGGCTTATTGGGCTATGGAATACCTGATTTTTGTGTTGCGAACGATATTTTGAACAATTCGGCAGTAATTAATGAATCTGCTTTTGGCAAGCTTCAGGTATATCCTGTTC
>JAAZYJ010000354.1 GCA_014239715.1 Flavobacteriales bacterium | reverse complement strand
CTTCTTCTCAATCTTTTTGTGTATTTGCCAATGACCTGAACCCGCAGCTGGTTATATCCGAAGATGATAAAAGTGAACAGGACCCTCGATTTGTGAAGTCCATTACGGATCAAGCACAGCTAAAACTAAAACTTGAGTCGGATGTGAACCCGTATTACGATGAAACTATTTTAGCATGGAGAGACGATGCGACAAACCAACTTGACGAAAAAGATGGTGGCAAGCTTTTTAGCCCGGTTACGGACGCTCCAAGCATTAGTTTCAAGCATGATTCTGCCTTGTTGAGTGTAAATTCGCTGAACACCAATACACCATGCACGTCACTCCCGATACAAGCTTTAGCCGGTCAAACAGGCAACCATAGGATCATTGCTAGCAACCTTCATACATTGTATGATGTACCGTGCGTGATATTGGAAGACCTTGTGTTGGATTCTCTGGTCGATCTTCATCAGGACACGATCTATGAGTTTTTCCAAAGTATGCTTTACACTGGAGAACGATTTGTTTTACATGTAGGGCAATGGTATAATGGCGATGTATGGGGCAGGTGCTGGTATTTGCCGAATCAGGACCACCAGGATGAACTGACCGTTGACGTTGAGAATATTGAAGTTGTAGGGGTAAAACTATATCCCAATCCGGTGGATGAGGTTTTATTTGTTGAGCTGCCTGAAGAATCACCACTTAAGTCAGGGAGGATCGAGGTGTTATCCATCACAGGTTCAGTACTTATATCTGGGCCATTGAATGAATGGTCTCAAATAAATGTAGGAACATTGGCAAGTGGCACGTATATTTTACGTGTAGTTGGCAAGGATAACGATACACTGTTAAATACATTCGTAAAGCAGTAGAGACATTCAGTTTTGTAGTGGAACTGAATCTTCCGTTAGGCTGTTCAAACATTGATTATATTTGCACCTTAATTGGAAACTATGATTCGTCCAAGGCGCAATAGAAAATCTGAAACCATAAGGTCGTTGGTAAGAGAAACCGAAGTCACTATTAATGACTTGATCTACCCACTTTTTCTTGTGGATGGTAAGGAAATTGAAGATCCAATTTTGAGTTTGCCTGGCCAAAAGAGATGGTCCGTAGACACGATGTTGTTCGAAATAGAAAACTGTCTGAAAATCGGAATCAATTGTTTTGTTCTCTTTCCAGGTCTCGAAGATCATTTGAAAGATGCTGACGCCAGCTATTCGTACAACGAGCGGAACTTTTACTTGAAAGCCATCAAAGAAATAAAAGAACGATTCCCGGAAGCGTGTCTCGTGAGTGATGTAGCTATGGATCCGTATTCGTCTGATGGTCATGATGGGTTGGTTAGTGATGGTAAAATATTAAATGATGAAACCTTGCCAATTCTGAGTAAAATGGCAGTTGCTCAGGCAAATGCAGGCATTGATATAATTGGCCCGTCAGACATGATGGATGGAAGGGTAGAATACATAAGAGAAGAACTTGATATTCATGGATTTCAGGATGTTTCGATCATGTCGTATACCGCCAAGTATGCTAGCGCTTTTTATGGACCCTTCAGAGATGCGCTTGCTTCTGCTCCGAAAATGGGCGACAAGAAAACATACCAAATGGACCCCGGGAATAAATATGAAGCGGTCAGAGAGGCTGAGATGGATGAGATTGAAGGTGCAGACTTCTTGATGGTAAAACCAGCGTTGTGCTATTTGGATATTATCCACTTGCTTAAGAAAGAGTTTAATTTGCCGATAGCTGCTTATAATGTTTCAGGAGAATACGCAATGCTAAAGGCTGCGTCGCAAAAAGGGTGGCTGGATTACGATCTCGCTATGCAAGAAATGTTGCTCAGTATCAAACGAGCAGGAGCCGATGTAATTCTGACCTACGCGGCAAAAGAATTTGCGTTGTTAAGAAGGTAATGCCTGTAACGAAAACACATTGAACACCTGATTATGAGAGCGTCTATCGCGATGGACTTTGCAGCACTTTTCTCCCGAACAGATCGGGGTAAGTTTTGCCCGCAGCGTATAGAAATCATTACCTTTAAAGCCATGATCAAAAGGTTATTTTTTATTGGTGTTATAATCCATTTTTCTTTTCTAAATGCTCAGGAAGTAGATGTCTCAAACTTTCATGGAATGAAAATGCGTTCCATTGGGCCCGCCGGGATGAGTGGTAGAGTAACAGCAATTGATGTCGTACAGTCAAATACAAATGTGATCTATGCAGGAACTGCATCCGGAGGAATTTGGCAATCAGATAATGCTGGACTTTCGTGGCGACCAGTATTTGACAAACAACCAATACAGTCAATTGGAGCAATTTCAATTCAGCAGTCGAATCCGAGCGTAATATGGGCTGGAACGGGAGAGGGGAACCCAAGGAATTCACATTCTTCAGGAGCAGGGATTTACAAGAGTATTGATGGAGGAAGAACATGGTCCTTAATGGGCTTGGAAAAAACAAAAACGATCCACCGCATTATTATAGATCGTGATGATCCGGATGTGGTATATGCAGGCGCAGTTGGCAGTCCGTGGGGTCCAAATAAAGAAAGAGGTGTTTTTAAAACTACTGATGGTGGAAGAAGTTGGAAAAACGTCCTTTATGTTAATGAGCTTACCGGATGTGCAGACCTTGTTGCAGACCCATCCAATCCAAATAAGCTCATAGCTACTATGTGGGAACATAAAAGAGAACCGTGGTTTTTTAACTCCGGAGGTAAGGGCTCAGGAATCTATATTTCTCATGATGGAGGTGAGAATTGGTCAGAAAGGACCAGTAAGAATGGTTTGCCGGAAGGCAAAATAGGAAGGGTAGGTGTCGCAATTGCGGCCTCCAATCCAAAAATCGTGTATGCACTTATCGAGAGTAAGGAAATTGCCCTTTACAGATCAGACGATGGCGGTTTCCAATGGAAGAAGACGGCAACGAAGAATGTAGGGAACAGGCCCTTTTACTATGCGGATATTTTTGTCGACCCTAATAATGAGAACAGAATATACAGCCTGCACACATACGTTACCCGGAGTGAGGACGGAGGTAAGACGTTTGACGTGATCATCCAATACACAGGTTCTGGCGTGCACCCGGACCATCACTCTATCTGGATTAATCCGGAAAATTCAGACCACATTATCGAAGGGAAT
>JAAZYJ010000353.1 GCA_014239715.1 Flavobacteriales bacterium | reverse complement strand
TTTGTCCAGATCTACATCCCAGATGATATTGCTGCTTTCTCGGGCAGAGGACGTTTTCTTCTTCAGGTGTGGATGTTCATATTCCAATTTGCCGAGTCTCATTTTTTCTCCCTCTTGAGATTCGATCCAAAAGGAATCTTTCTGCCACGGGTATCTAGGAAGAGGAACTAATCCGTTGTCTTCTCCATTAAAAGATTTCCAGTCGATGATCACTCCATGCGTGTGCAACCCTGCAACCGAAGAAAGGAAAGTTCTTTTCTCATCTTCTTTTCTTCTTAACGATAGAGCTACATGACCTTTTTTCTTAGATCTTTCAAGAAGGTCATTCACACCAATTGCATGAATTGGGTGGGGGCCTAATTCGATAAAAGTATCGAACCCATCATCTATTTGGGCCTGAATTGCATCTGTAAAATAAACGGGCTCTCTTACGTTTCTGAACCAGTAATTCGGATTCAGGTCCTCGCCCTTAACGATCCCGCCTTCTACTGTTGAGTAGAACGGAATGTCTGTTTCTTTCGTTTTGAATTCGCCTAACGATGTAAGGAGCTCTTCTTTTAGAGGCTCCATGTGATGGCTGTGGAACGGAACATTCACGACCAGCAGCTTGTGGAAAACATCTTTAGCGTTCAGATCTGCTGCAATCTCTTCGATAACGTCAGTATCTCCTGAAAGAGCCACCATTGAAGGGCCGTTTACAGCACCAACAGATACGCGGTCCTCTTTTCCTTCTATTAATTTGCGGGCTTCCTCGACAGGTACGCCAACAGCAAGCATTCTTCCTTTGTCGGTCGCCTTAAATTGAATTCTGCTTCTATGGAAAATTAGCTGTACAGCTTGATCCAGGGTCAATGCACCGGATACGTATCCTGCAGCGACTTCGCCAATGCTGTGTCCTACAACGGCTTTAGGATGCACTCCCATTGCCTTCCACATTTCGTAGAGGGCTATTTGAATCGAGAAGATAGCGGGTTGAGCAATATTGGTTTCACTAACACGAGATTCTTCTTCACTTTTGGTCAATTCATCGATCAAAGACCAATCAGCAAGTTTGCTGAGCATTCCGTCCAATTTTTCGATCCAAGATCTAAACAGTGGTTCGTTTTCAAACAGCTGTCTTCCCATACCCCACCATTGTGGTCCTTGTCCTGAGAAAATAAATACGATTTTATCCTTCACTTCGTTGGCTCGTCCTTCAGAGACCTCTGTAATGGAATCGCCATCCAGATACGTCTGCAGGTTCGATACTAATTCCTCTTTGGATTCGGCTACAATTGCCAATCGCATAGCGTGCTGGGATTGCCTTACTGCGCTTGTAAAACAAATGTCACTAAAGCTTGAGGTATTGTCTTTATCTTTTAAAAAGTCAATGTATTTTTCAGTCAGCTCGGACAATGCATCCTGATGTCGTGCAGAGATCGTGCAGATATTTAATCCTTTTCTGTCGTTGTTCCTTGACCCACCGTTGAGTTTATAGTCTTCAAGAACAACATGTACATTAGATCCTCCGAATCCAAATGAATTGACACCTCCGAATCGAGGCTTGCTTGATTCTCCCGGCCAATCTGTTATCTCCGTTGGAACCTTCAGTTTGAGGTCATCAAATGCGATGTTCGGATTCCCTTTTTTGAAATGGATGTTCGGCGGGATCGCCTCATTTTTCATGGCCAACGCAAGTTTAGACAATCCTGCAATGCCTGATGCCGGCTCAAGGTGTCCAATATTCGATTTTATGGAACCCATGTAACAAATGTCTTCACGATCAGTGCCTATAACCTTGCCGATAGAATTACTTTCGATCGGGTCTCCTACAAAAGTTCCTGTTCCATGAGCTTCTACGTAAGTAACATCATGTGGATCTATTCCTGCATCTTCGTACGCAGTTTGTAAAAGTTCGGCTTGTGCATCCGGGTTAGGGACAGAAATACCTTTCGTCGTACCATCTTGATTTACAGCAGACCCTCTAATGACGGCGTAAATTTTATCCCCATCAGCCTCTGCTTGCGCTAGTGGCTTTAGAAATATCAGTCCTGCGCCTTCACTACGGATATAGCCGTTTCCTCTATCATCAAAGGAGTAACAGGTCCCATCGGGTGAGAGGAATCCTCCTTTACTGAATCCCATTTGCGGTTCAGGCTTCAGGATCGAATTAACACCTCCGGCAAATGCAGTATCAGCATCACCATTCCAAATCGATCGGCACGCCATATGGACAGCGTTCAATGAAGATGAGCATGCTGTGTCAAGGGCCATACTTGGCCCCTTGAGATTGTATGCGTATGAAATTCTATTTGCGTTGATACAAAGTGCGGAACCAACATTGGTGTGGGAACCAATATTTACCCGTTCCTGTGGGGTGTTCTGTAGATCCCCATAATCATGTGCAGAGATACCAATAAAAACAGCCGTTTGCCTGTTATCCAGGTCTTTAATGTCAATTCCTGCATCCTCGATCGCCTCGTAGGAAACTTCCAACAACATTCTTTGTTGTGGATCCATACGTGATGCTTCAAGCGGCGAAATGCCGAAGAAACCAGGGTCAAACTGGTCTACATTTTTAATGAATCCTCCACGGTTAACGCTGATCTTACCAGCTCTTCTCCATTCCGGCGCATATAATCCATCCACATCCCATCTGTCAGACGGAATCGGACCAAGTGCATCTGTCTTTGAGCACATCAGCTCCCATAACTCTTCCGGTGAATTAACTTCTCCTGGGAATCTACATCCCATTCCAATTATCGCAATCGGCTCTCTTGATAGTTTGTTCATCAATTATACGGTACTTAATTATTTGAAATATTCTCCTCTCCTTTTTCCTTCTATTAATTCGCCAATTCACACCTAATTACATCAATGTAAGCAGAATCTTCGAAAAAATAAAGGCCAAAGATAATTAGGAAATTGGCTTTAGCCATTGTTGTAGGCTTTTATTTGTCGGAATCAGATAATTCGGAGAGTTTTAAAACCGTTTTCCAGTTTCTCGTTGTAGCCGTAACCTCTAACTTCTTTTCGAAAAATTTATTGGTTAGCTTGCTATCACTGTCTTTCCCGTAACAATAGACAAACACATTTCTTTTTTCAATGTGGTAATTGTCAGGGTGTAAATTGTAGTTTTTGATTTCGGTAATACTGTCTTTTTCTGGAAGCTCTTTTAAAAAAGTAAGATGAAGTCGGTCAACGTCTGAAATGTCCTTTTTATAAAAAGGATTGGAAGAGATAGCGTCTCTAAGCTGGTCTGCCTTTAGAACAATTACAGGGACATTAAACCCATACTGCTCCGTAATGGATCTTTCAATTTGAGCTGCGATTTCGGAGTCAGACCCGGTGCTCTTCGATTCAAATATTACATTGCCACTTTGTATATATGTCTGAACACATTCATGCCCCAGATCATTGAACAATTTCTTAAGGTCAAACATTACTATTTTTCGATTCCCACCAACATTAATCCCTCTTAGGATCGCTATTCTCTTATTCATGCAGCAATAATAAAATATAATGTGCTGCGGACCAGCTAAAATTTTTAGCTTCCAATCCTGTTCCGGAAATTGGGTGGTAATTTTCTCTGATCGACATGCCCTTCTTCACTACACCTTCTCCATTGTGAATTAACCTACGGCTGGCTTCATAGGCCTCTTGATGATAACCATAATTATGCAACCCTATTACGCCAAAATAAGATTGGTCTAACCAGTTAGGGCCACGCCAATAACCGCCATCAGGGTTAAACTCCGGGTGTTCAGCACTCAACGTCTGAAAAGGCATTGGAGTATTGAAATATTCAGGATTCATCATGTTGTTTTTTACGGCTTCTGCTTGTTCTTTGCTGGCAGCTTCTGCCCAAAGGGGGATCCACCCTTCGCAACCCATTACTTGAATAAACCCTTCTCCATCTATAGGCGTGTCGTAAAACCAACCGGATACGGGATCAAAAAACTGATCTTGAATACTATTTTTCAACATCTCTGCCTGTTCTGAAAACACTGCAGCTTCTTCTTTTTTACCTAGCGCATTTGCCATTTTGTGTAAGATTTTTTTCTCAGCAAAGAGATAGGAATTCAGATCAACACTTTCCTGATCAAGGGAGTATGAGGTTTTGGTATTTTTTAATATCGTTGTGCTGTCAAAACGAACAGCATTATCCATCCCGCTTTCCCATTTGGCGGCGATCAAAGACCCGTCAGTTGAACCGTATTCACAAATTCCATCCTTATCATGATCTCGGTACGTGTACCACCAATTGTGTTGTCTAATTATTTGAGGATAAAGCTCTCGCAGAAAATCAATATCCTGACTTTGCTCATAGACTTTCCAGACCGACCATCCTGATAACGGTGGCTTTGTATTTCTGTAATTGTGTTTTTCGGCCGCAGTATCTCTGAATATACAATCGGGAATAAAGCCCTCTTCTGTTTGATAGTGGTACATTGACTTAATTTGTTCCACAGCAAGCGGAATATCGTAATACGCCAGAGCCACCGAATGTTTCCAGCTATCCCAGGCCCAAAAACCATGAAACCAGCGGTAATGATAACTTGGAAATAAGCCACCGTACTTTAGTTGACCGGAAGAGATTCTCCAATTATTTTGTAGTGTCAGTCTGGATTTAGCAATTAAATTCTTGTAAACCTCATCGCTCCACGTGGTGTCCAGCTTATTGTATAATTTTTCCAGCTGCATTTGTTTTTCAGCTTTTCGACTTTCGAGTAGTTTTTGTGGTGCTTTTGCAACCTCTGAAATGTGAAGCTGTTCCTCTTCTTTATCATATTCGGGCAAAATAAAGCTGTGTGTAAGAACCAATTGCTTTTCCTCGCCTTGCTTTAGTTCAAAATTTTCCAGTTCAATAGAATAGGTAGTATCTGTGGTACTGACAGAATTAATTTTATCGTTAAACACCTGAATAATGCCAGCTGCCTCACTTTTAGCTGAAGTAACAGCAACGGCAGCAACTTGCCGATTGACCTGTAAACCTCTTAAAAAAACAGCGCCTTTCCACCTCGGAACCAGCTCAATGGTATTTTGAGATAAATTAGTGATCTGCGTTGTGATCAGTGCTGAATGTGGCGAGCTATATGCCAGCGTTTGCACAATATTTAGTTGGTCATTTGTAAATATTTGTTCTAAATGACTGCTATAACTTTTTTGTGAAACATCAAAATTATTCCAATCGATAAGTTGACCGGTATTGGCAGCCGTTAATTCGAGCTGGCTTAATGCTTCACTGATCCACACCCCATTTTCTTGAGTCATTAAGAACGGACCTGAGAATCCTCCGTAACACGAAGGCTCAGAAGGGAGTCCATATGCGAACCATGCGCCCAGATCGGAAAAAGCCAATGAGCTTCTATCTGTTGCTGCGTTGGGGGTACCTATGTAATTGAGAGCATCTGAACCATGGTAGGTCGAAATACTATTTTCGGCAATGTCCTTTTCATTGTTATTGCAGCTAATCGAGATCAATATGCACCAAAAGAAGACAAGAGGTAGCTTTGTTGCTGCAGTTTTCCTCATTACGGATTCGGGTTGATCTTCTGTACGCCTTAACTTGACCACTATGACTTCAAAATAGGGAAAATTGAAAACAATTTACATTCATCTTTGTTATGCAAAATGGTAAAATAATCACTTATAGTCGCATCAATGCCGGTATTTATGAAAAATTACCCTGAATATGAAGGGTGGCTTTACTTTTCTGGATAAGGAACTACATATTTGACAATATTAGTCTTGATTAGGGTAACAATTATTCTTTAATTTCGAATAACAAGGTTGATAGTTATAAGTTTAGTAGGTGTATGATGAAGAAATTGACCATCCAATTGCTTCTGGTTTTTATTGCAATCTATGGTGTATCTCAAGAAGGTCCTGGGGGAGTCGGTGAAACAGACGGCACCTCTTCGCTTCTGCTTTGGCTAAATGCTGATTATACTAAGCAAGCCAGTGGTATTCACGTTGGTTTGTGGTTGGATCAATCCGGGTATTCTAATCACGCTAGGCCTGAATCCGGTTTGGGGCCGACTTATTCCAAAGATTCATCTTCGAAAAAAGGAGTACTCAATTTCAACAGGATGTGGGGCGACCACCTGATCGTCAACAATACTCCACTAATGTCACCGGATGAGATCTCATTGTATGTTGTTGGTAAAATAAGCGCGGAAAGTGAAGAATGGGCGGGGTTTGTCTTAAAAGAGAGTGGCTCGAAATGGGAAAATGGATATGGAATTGGAAGGAATGCTGACTCAGCTCAACTAATCGGTTTTACCACGGATTTTAACACAAATGGGGTTAAGGCTTCTTTTGAATACGATGAATGGCAGCTGGCAAGTTTGCATCATGGAATGGGTAGTCTGGAATTCTACAACCGAGGTGAATTGATGGGCTATAAACCCATTACTGAAGCAATTACTAAAAACTCATCCACCATGTGGATAGGGTGGACCGGAAGTCACCTGGATGGAGAGGTCGCTGAAATAATCATGTACAACAAACGAAATTCGGTTGTTGAGAGGCGATTGATAGAAAACTATCTGTCAACCAAGTATTTATTAAATGCGGAAGAAGATCTTTATCCATACGAAGCAGATGGCTTTGTTCATGATCTGGTTGGTTTAGGTAAGGCTGAGGACGGTTCAGAGCATGTTGTTTCAAAAGGACCGGGAATAGTCAGCATTGGCTCGCCGTCTGACCTGGATAATGATGAATACCTTTTGTGGGCCAGTTGTGAAGCTGGGGAATCTGAAATCATAAAGTCTGGACTTCCGGACCAAATTTCCAGTTGTTTGCACAGTGTATGGCGCGTTTCTGAAACCAATCTTGCAGGTGAAGAGGCAGATGTGGGGGCTGTCGATTTGACATTTGATCTGACTGAAATATTTACTCCGGATCTTGAAGGGATAGTTCTTCTCATAGATGCTGACAATGATGGTTCGTTTGCTAATGATACACCTATAGAGGCCGCGAATAGCAATCAGCTTGGAGAAGTAACCTTTAAATCTGTTTCAGGATTGGCACACGGCGCACATTTTACTATTGGCACTACAAGTCAAGCAGCTCAGGTATTTGAGCCTATTTTGCTGTGGTTCAAGGATGAGATCATCGACAGCGCTCTATACCTTAACTGGAAAGTATCAGCAATGTCAGACATTACTGCTTTTTTAGTAGATAAAGCCGGGAAGGCGAATGATTTTATTCCAGTAGGATCAATCGGCGAACGTGACCTGGATGGGAACAATATGCAATTTATGATCAAAGATCCTAATTCGAGACAAGGGTATAGTGTTTACAGATTGTCAGTAGTTGGTGTGGATGGAGATACAACAGTTATGGGTCATTACGGTTTCGATCATGATGTTGCTATTCAAGCCTATTCAATCAGGGTAATTGAAGAAGAAAGACAAAAGCTATCGGAAGAAATGGCAAAAAGTCATAAAACGATAGAAAAATCAAGAAAGCAGATCATCGTGGAGCGGTTGGCTTACACTACAATCGGATTACTCAGCATCTTTATTGTTATCTGGTATTTCAGAAGGCGTTATTCCAAAGCAAAAAAAGAGAAGGATCTTTTGCTTCAACAAATTGATGAGCTGAAAAAGAAAGGCGTTGCACT
>JAAZYJ010000351.1 GCA_014239715.1 Flavobacteriales bacterium | reverse complement strand
TATTCACAAATTCAATCCCATTCTTCCCTGGAAAATAATTACCTGAAGAACGGATTTTGGGCCAAGAATAAGAAAGAAGAATTAGCTAACCCTGGTTTAACCGCCTCTAGAGTTGTTCGGATTCAGGATGTCACAGAGACTGTTTTGTTTGGTATTGAAGCACTGGAAGGGGATGAAAAAGCAGCAAAGATGCAAGCCAATATTGCACAAATAAAAGCAGACGCATAACGAGGAGTACATTATACTGCCAAAGTTAAGGCCTTCAATTATGGCAATGAATATTACATGATCGTTAAAGAAACATTTTTGGATGTTAGTTTGGTTGGAACACCTCCTAATGCAATTGGTAAATTTGGAGGTGACACGGATAATTGGGTGTGGCCAAGACATACAGGAGATTTTTCGGTGTTTCGCGTTTATGCGGGCACAAATAATGAACCCAGTGAGTACAACGAAACAAATGTGCCGTATCAACCCGTTCATTTCTTACCGGTATCTATGAAGAACAGGGTTCCGGGAGAATTCACGATGGTATACGGTTTTCCCGGAACAACAGAACAACATCTTTGCTCTGAGGATCTAAGGTACATTATGGATAAAGAGAGGCCTGCACGAATTAAAATGCGAGAAAAATCCTTAGGTGTGATAGATGCTAGCATGCGATCTTCAGAATTGCTCAGAATTAAATATTCTTCAAAGCAAGCAAGAATAGCCAATGGTTGGAAAAAATGGATTGGACAGCTCGGAGGACTAAAAACCGTTAATGCAATTCAGATCAAGCTTGACCGCGAAAAAAGGTATAACGACAGGGCAGCAACAAAAAATGCCTGGCAGGAGACGTATGGAACTGTTATCGACGATATGAATGCCTTGGTACTTAAATACAAGGATTCCGATTTTGCATATTCTATGGCGATAGAGTATTTATATGTTGGTCCTGAATTGTTCAAGAGGGCAAGAGAAATGAATAAATTTCTCTCTCAATATTCAAAATTGGAAGAAAATGGTGAGTTGGAAGAGGCAATTGCCAAACAATTAAAAGGGGCAAAGGCGTTCTTCAAAAATTACGACGAAGAAACCGATAAACGGATTTTCTTGTTGCTTACAAAAGAGTATGCAAAACAAATGAAGGATGCTGGTTTGCCAGAGGTGTTGAAGGGCTGCTCTATTGAAGATTTAACCAATTCTATCTACGACAAGTCTATACTAACAAATGAAGTGCGATTCGAGAAATTCATGGCAAAGCTGAGCTCGAAATCGTTCAGCAAACTTCAGAAGAAAGATCAGGGATTCAAGTTATGGAAAGCCTCGAATGATAATTTCTTTATTAATGTTATTCCGGTAGTTAGAGCATACACGGCAGAAATGGATGGCTTGTTAAAGACATACGTTGCAGGGAAGCTTGAGATGTTCCCCGAAGACAAGCACTGGCCAGATGCTAATTCTACGATGCGTATTACCTATGGTAAGCTTGAGGGTTCTGCACCTCACGATGGCGCAAAATATACAGAACACACTACAATAAATGGAATTCTTATTAAAAACAACACGGGCAATCCCGATTATGATCTACCACCACGCTTAAGAGAATTGGCAGAGAACAAGAACTATGGTGATTATGATCAGGATGGAGAGCTTTGGGTGTGCTTCACCGGTTCGAATCATACCACTGGTGGTAATTCGGGATCGCCGGTAATTGATGGTGAAGGAAATCTAATGGGATTGAATTTCGACAGGTCATGGGAGAGCACAATGAGTGATTTTATGTTTGATGCTTCTCGTTGCCGAAACATCGCTGTGGACATTAAATACGTTTTGTGGGTAATGGATATATACTCAGGCGCACGCCACCTTGTCGACGAAATGACATTGGTGAAGTAATGCTGTAGACCGATTTAAGATTTAATTATCTTTTTGTCGATTTTAATAAAATTGCAGATATTAAGGATTAAATATGTAATGGTCTGTTCTCCGTAGCAGATAGCGCTGCTTCCTTAACCCCTTCTGAGTACGTTGGGTGTGGGTGGCAGATTCTTGCCATATCTTCAGCAGAAGCTCTATATTCCATTGCTGTTACAGCTTCCATGATCAGATCGGCAGCTCTGGGGGCGATCATATGAACGCCTAGTACCTCATCGGTTTTTTTATCCGCTATTATTTTGATCGTGCCCATTATGTCCATACTAGCCCTTGCTCTTCCTAAGGCTTTAATTGGAAATTGACCAATTTTTATTTCTCTACCCTCAGCGATCAATTCATCCTCGGTTTTGCCTACTGCTGCGACCTCAGGCCAAGTGTAAATGACACCAGGAATAAGGTTGTAATTTAAATGCGGTTTTTGACCTGCCAAAAGCTCAGCAACATATACTCCTTCTTCTTCTGCTTTATGTGCTAGCATGGCTCCTCTTACCACATCACCTATTGCATAGATGTTTGGCACTGATGTTTGAAGATCATCATTTACATCGATCTGTCCTTTGTCCGTTACTTTGATTCCGACATTCTCCAGCCCTAGTCCTTGAGTATAAGGTTTTCTTCCAACTGCCACCAGGCAATAGTCCGCTTCCATTTTAACCTCTTTATTGTTCTTGTCTAAAACTTCTAGAGTAACTCCAGTACCTGTATTGGTCACCTTCTGTACTTTATGTTGTAAATGAAATTTGAATCCTTCTTTTTTCAACACTTTGGTTAATTCTTTAGACATGGTTTTGTCCATGGTGGGAATTATCGTTTTCTCAAATTCAACCACCTCTATTTTAGAACCAAGACGAGCGAAGACAGAACCAAGCTCCAGACCAATTACTCCTCCACCGATTACTACTATTTTTTTTGGTATTTCTTTAAGGTTAAGCGCTTCAGTTGATGTTATTATGCGTTTTTTATCTGGTTCCATACCCGGAAAAAAATTAGGTTTGGACCCCGTTGCCAGGAGTATGTTCTTTGTGCTGATTTTGGTTTCTTTTTTGTTGTTATCTGTGATCTTAACCGTATTCTTGTCGGTGATGGAACCAGTACCGTGAAACACCTGTATTTCGTTCTTATCCATTAAATATTTCACGCCGGAACACGTTTGCGAAACAACATCATTTTTTCTTTTGATCATTTGTTCCATATTGGCCTTAACGTCCTTAATATCTATGCCGTGCTCGGTAAAATTATTTGTTGCATTATGGAAATGCTCTGACGAATCAAGCAGCGCTTTCGAAGGAATACAACCAACATT
>JAAZYJ010000332.1 GCA_014239715.1 Flavobacteriales bacterium | reverse complement strand
CTGAGATCTATGACGGATTAAGTGCAACCTACGACTATGGTCAGTATGGTTCAGAACTTAAGAACAACATTAAAGAATACTGGTGGAAGGCCATGGTACAAATGCATGAAAACATTGTGGGCATTGATGCCGCGATCTTCATGCATCCCACTGTTTGGAAGGCTTCAGGACACATTGAGGCGTTCAATGATCCCTTGATAGACAACAAAGACTCTAAAAAGCGATATCGCGCTGATGTGCTTCTAGAAGAACATGTTGCAAAGGTCGAGGCGAAAATTCAGAAAGAAATCAATAAAGGTGCTAAGCGGTTTGGCGAAGCATTTGACGAATCGGAATTCAGGGCAACTAACCCTAATGTTACCCGAAGGCAGTCAAAGATCGACGAGATCAACAGCAGCATGGAAGACGCATTTAAGAGCGATGACCTGGAAGCGATAAGGCAACTGATCATCGATCTTGATATTAAATGCCCTGTAAGCGGAACAGCCAACTGGACCGAAGTGCGACAATTCAATCTGATGTTTGGTACTGAGCTAGGCTCTGTTTCTGGCGAATCAGCAACGATCTATTTGCGTCCCGAAACTGCACAAGGGATCTTCGTAAATTACTTAAACGTTCAAAAAACGGGAAGAATGAAGCTGCCGTTCGGGATCGCGCAGATTGGGAAAGCATTCAGGAATGAAATAGTTGCGAGACAATTTATCTTTAGAATGAGGGAATTCGAGCAAATGGAAATGCAATTCTTCATTCAACCCGGCACTCAGCAAAAATGGTATAACTATTGGAAAGAAACGAGAATGGCCTGGCACAATTCACTTGGGTTTGGCGAAGACAATTACCGATTCCATGACCATATAAAGTTGGCGCACTATGCTGATGCTGCTTGTGACATCGAATTTAACTATCCGATGGGGTTCAAAGAACTTGAAGGGATCCATTCGCGGACCGATTTTGATCTGGAATCTCATCAAGAACATTCCGGGAAGAACCTTACCTACTTCGATCAGGAGAAGAACGAGCGATACGTCCCCTATGTTCTTGAAACCTCCATTGGTCTTGACAGAATGTTCCTTGCATTGCTAACTGCATCTTATAAGGAAGAAAAACTGGAAGACGGGACAGCGAGAACAGTTTTGCACATTCCTCCTTCACTTGCTCCGGTCAAGGCCGCAATATTTCCTCTGACCAAGAAGGATGGATTGCCTGAAAAGGCCAGAGAGATCATGAATACTCTGAAGTTCAGTCACAATTGTCAATACGAAGAGAAGGATTCTATTGGCAAACGATATAGGAGACAGGATGCTATTGGCACACCCTACTGCATTACTGTTGACCACGAAACCCTTGACAATGAAACTGTCACTATAAGAGAGCGGGATTCAATGAAACAAGAGCGGGTTGCTATTTCTGAGCTTCAAAAGATCGTTGGCAAAAATGTAAGTATGGGCAAATTGTTGAATTTCAAGGTTGCGCAACCCGACTAAAGTCGGCCTTTCACAGCACTCTTGTAACTATTTGTTATTGTATTGATTCATGGTTCTGTCGAGGCCAATCGTACCGAACGATTTAATGATTTCCCCACAAATTTCTATGCGATCTTTCAAAGCAGCTAGTTCATCGGCAGACCATTTGCTTAGCACATAATTTACCTGCTGGCCCTGCCCGAAATCAGCCCCTACTCCGAACCTCAGCCTTGGATAAACCGACCCACCAACAGCGTCCTGAACACTCTTTAGTCCATTGTGCCCGCCGTCACTTCCTTTTGCCTTTACTCTAAGCTTTCCGAAAGGCAGTGCAATATCATCCGTGATAATTAGCAAATGCTCAGCTGACAGTTTTTCCTTACTCAACCAATAGCGCACTGCTTTTCCGCTAAGATTCATATAGGTTGATGGCTTTATGCACACAAAGATTCTTCCTTTGTGTTTGATCTCGCATCGGGTGCCATAGCGAGCTGGTTTAAAAACAACACTGGACGCTTTAGCAAAAGCGCCCAGTATATCAAAACCTATATTGTGTCGAGTATTTGCATACTCATCTCCGATGTTCCCTAATCCTACGATTAAGTATTTCATCTATTGTCTACTATTTTAATCCTTAGATTTTTCTTCAGAAGATTCTGCTTCTTTACCTTCAGAGGCTTTTTCACCTTCTGCTCCTTCTTCTCCTTCTTCTCCTTCTACTTCTTCCTCCTCTTCATCTTCGATCGCTCCTCTAGCTACTCTTACAGCTACAACTACCGCCGATTCAGGATCCAAGAACTTTACTCCGGGATACTTCAGGTCTCTAACTCTAACTTTTTCGCCAATTCTCAACGGGGAGATATTAATGTTAACCGCATCCGGAAGATCCGATTCCATCGCTTCAATTTGCAGCCTTCTAAAAAGTCTTGACAACCTTCCACCATTCAGAACTCCTCTGGCCTGGCCTTCAAGAACAACCGGAATATTGATCTTTACCGGTTTTCCTTCAACGACCTCGAGAAAATCCATGTGTTGAATTGTGTCCATTACAGGGTGCATCTGCAGGTCCTGTAAAATGGCTTTGTAAGCCTTTCCATCGATCTCAATCTGCAGCAAATAAACCTCTGGTGTAAAAACCATTTTCTTTGCCTCGTTTTCTTCAAAAAAGAAATGTACTTGTTCCGAACCTCCATATATTACAGCAGGAACCTTTCCCTGTTTGCGAAGTTCAGCAGCATCTTTCTTCCCTACGTTCCCTCTAACGGAACCGCTCAATGATAACTGTTTCATTTTATTTTATGTTTATTAATTATTAAGCTATTACAAAATGTTCACTAATGGAATCATGACTTATTGCTTTGGTCATGACATCAGCGAATAAACTATCTACCGAAAGCACTTCGATCCTATCACTTAGCTCTTTAATCGGCAGTGTATCGGTTACTATCAGCTTTGTTAATACGGATTGATTAATTCTGTCATACGCAGGCCCGCTCAATACCGGGTGAGTACATAATGCCGTGACACTTTTGGCACCGTGGGACATGAACAATTCAGCAGCCTTGGTCAATGTTCCTGCTGTATCAACCATATCGTCAACCAGCAGCACCTCTTTTCCTGCAACATCTCCTATTACGGTCATGTCTGCGATCTCATTTGCCTTTTTTCGCTGCTTATAACAAATTGCTAGGTCCACATCCAAATGTTTGGCATATGCATTGGCCCTTTTCGTTCCTCCGGTATCCGGTGCCGCCATGACCAAGTCTTTCGTGTCAATATTTTCTTTTATCCATGGCAAGAAAATTGTTGAACCAAACAGATGATCAACCGGAACTTCAAAGAATCCCTGGATCTGATCTGCATGTAGGTCCATTGTCATAATTCTGTCAATGCCAGCTGCCGTCAACAAATTAGCCACGAGTTTGGCGCCGATGGCTACACGAGGTTTGTCTTTTCTATCCTGGCGCGCAAATCCATAATATGGAATTACGGCAATAATTTTCTTGGCGGATGCTCTTTTTGCGGCGTCAACCATCAATAGGAGCTCAAAAAGATTTTCAGTTGGCGGTGGCGTTGATTGAACAATGAACACCACGTTCCCTCTAACCGTTTCCTGGTAAGATGCCTGAAACTCTCCATCACTAAATTCCACTATTTCGATCTGACCTAAGTCAACGCCATAGCTGGTAGCAATTCTTTTTGCTAGCTCATTACTATGCCGCCCTGCGAATATTTTTACCTTATCGGACATTACTGTTGCTATTGGTTCAGGTCCCTGTTCAAAATGGGGTGGCAAAGTTAAACCAAATTCCTTTCAATACATAGTCTAGGATAAATGAATTTCATTAGTCAACACAACACGTTTGGAAAATATTAATAAATTCGCACTCCAATCTCCAAGGTATTCAATGGAGAATACTGCCGAAGTGGCGGAACTGGTAGACGCGCACGACTCAAACTCGTGTGTCTTCGGACGTGTGGGTTCGATTCCCACCTTCGGTACTACAAACCCCTGTAAACCTTTGTTTATAGGGGTTTTGATTTTCTTAACAAGGTGTTTTGAGACCCACTAACGACTTTTTATTGCAAAAATTGATTAAATTCGACGTCTAACTAAAATTAATTTAAAGATTATGAAAAATATTAACCTATTTGCAACGCTTTGTTTTGTTGCAATTCTTCTTGCTTCTTGCGGTGGAGAGGAAAAAGATGCTAACCCAATGGATGCATGGGAAGATGCAATGTCTGATTTTGAAGATGCCATGGAAGAAAGCATGGATGACTTGGAAGACGCAACAGAAGATTACGCTGATTACGATGACAGTGATGACGTATCTGATGACGTATCTGATGACACTGATGAGGTAGCTGATGATGCATAAAGTTCTGATTCCAATGAATGGGATGCCTTTATAGATGAGTACGATAGCTGGGCAGATGATTATATTGCTGTTATTAAAAAAGT
>JAAZYJ010000349.1 GCA_014239715.1 Flavobacteriales bacterium | reverse complement strand
TGGTTTGATCGGTGCAGCTGTCGCCACGGTAAGCTCCCTTGTCTTGTGGAATATTATTTTAGC
Organism: Flavobacteriales bacterium; assembly: GCA_014239715.1. Next base: position 2,903 of record JAAZYJ010000349.1, on the reverse strand, counting down.
CGTTCAGTTAAAAATTAAACACGGGGTCAATGTTTCTATAATTTGAAGACGACCAAAAACATATTGAATTTTGCCATTGTCGGTGCTCCTAAGTGCGGAACGACCTCTTTGTTCCATAGCTTGAATGAAAGGGATGAGATCTCATTTCTAGGCAAAGATTCGCATCTCCTTGGAAAGGACCTGGACCTTTTACTCAGAGACCACTCGATCGACATCAACCAGGTGATGGATCAACATCCAAATGATTCATTAATTGGTGACGTTTCTGTTTGGTATCTGTACAGTGCTTCTGCAGCTGAAGAGATCTTTGAGCTGAACAGCAAAGCAAAAATCATCATTTGTCTGCGAAATCCCCTTGAGCTGATCCCTTCACTTCACAATCAGCACTTTAAAGGAGGCGATGAATCCGATCCGGCATTGAATTCCGCTTTGGAAAATGATTTCAGGTCCGGCCCTATTTCTAAAGGGGTCCATTTCAGACAAAGACCGCGATACGCAGACGTGATTACTTTTGGAGAACAGATTTCGAGATATACGCATCTATTTGACCAGGTGCTATTCATTTTTCATGATGATCTGAGATCAAATTATAAGGGAACTGTACAGAAAATAGAAGCATTTCTAGGCCTTACGCAAAGAGATAATATTGCTGAATTCAATCAGAATAAACGACAGAAGGTAACAAATGCCTCGCTCGTAAAAGTTTTAAAAAAGAAACCGGCATTTCTCAAAAGCGTTTTCAGAGCTGTGGTTCCTTCAAAGAAGATCAGGCATAAGCTGATGGAAACAGCAATGAACAAGGCACTAACCGAAGACATTGATCCGACGTCAAACGAGCTTACGGAAGAAAATAGAAAAGTGATTTGCAAGCTAATTGAAAAACAATTGCCACTTTTGAAGGAACTAACAGGAAGAGATTGTTCCAATTGGATAAAAGGATCCCATGAGTAAAGTTGGTAAGCTGGCAAAGGCCATTAAAATTCTGAAAAGCAAACCACATCTGATCAATCAGATCATTGAACACGACAGTATATATCAGGAGCAGGTAGAACTTAAGCACAGGATGGATAATGGATTGCCGGTTATCGAATACCAGGATATTGTTAATGCAACTCAGCTTCCCAATTATCTTTTTCTGGATGGAGGCAGCTTAATAACAGACCTTCTGCTTTTAAAATCTCTGGCAATAGCCACAGAGAGCTGCCAGTATTTTGAAATTGGAACTTGGAGAGGTGAAAGTTGTATGGCTGTCGCCCCATCTACCGAAAAGTGTTATACGTTCAATTTATCAGATGAAATGATCTCGGAGCTAGGACATGACCAGGCCTATTTGGATCAGATCGAGCTACTTAGTAAAACCAACGATCGAATCACCGCTATTAAAGGAGACTCAACTAGTTTTGATTTCAGTCAACTTGACATTTCACCCAATTTGGTTTTTATTGATGGCGACCATCATTCCGCAGCAGTACGAAATGACAGTAAAAAGATCTTTGATTGGATCGACCCCGATGAAGCAACGATCGTATGGCATGATTACGGGAATTCTCCCGAGAAGATCAGGTGGAGCGTTCTTGCCGGAATACTGGATGGCATCCCTTCCTCAGACCATAAATACCTGTATCAGGTAGGAAACACGAAATGCGCTATCTATACCAGGAAAAAATATCCGGCGGCCTACCGATCCTGGCCCCACCAACCGAAGGTCAATTTTAATATTGAGATCAATACAGAGTCGCTACCCTAGGATCGTCAGATCTTCAACTTTGACCGCTCTTTCAACCGTAAATCCCTCGCCGTATTTTGCATTGATCAATCTGCCGTGAGCTCTGGCTCTGGCCTCAATGTAATTCCAAAAATCCAAACTGGATATGGGTGTTTCCGGCTCCTTACTTTCAGGGTCATAAAATTGAGACGAATACGCCTTGATAGCGTTCAGTTTTGTTTCGTACACATCTGTTATATCGACTACTATGTCCGGAGCTAAGGACCTATCCTGTATATAATGATAGACCGCTTTTGGTCTCCAGCTTTCCTGCATTTTATCTTGGAATACCGTCTCCACTTTAACCAACCCTGACAAAAAACAAGCCCGGCTTACAAGCTGAGAAGCTCTTGCATGATCTGGATGACGGTCTTCAATTGCATTACACAGCACAATTTCCGGTCGAAACCGTCTGATATGGGTGATCACTTCTTTCAAAGATTGTTCGGTAATTTCAAAAAAACCATCACCAAGGTCCAGCATGACACGTGCGTCTAAACCTAGAATTTCTGCCGAAGCCATTGCTTCCTGTTTTCGCAGCTCACTGTTCCCTCTACTTCCAAGTTCGCCCAGGGTAAGATCGAGGATCCCTACTTTTTTACCCTGCAGTTTGTGCTTGTAGATCGTTCCGGAGCAGGAAAGTTCGGCATCATCAGGGTGTGCCGCAACTGCAAGAATATCAAGTTTAACTTCAGCCATTGATCCAATTTACTATTTCGTCGTCAATCGGCAAAGTTTTTGGATGGACCGTCTTGACCAGCTGACCGTTTTCATCAACCAATATTTTCTGAAAATTCCACACCATTTCTATGTCGGCAACACCATTAAGTGATTGTTTGGTCAGGTATTGATATAGCTCATGCTGATCTTCACCAGTAACGGATATTTTCGCCATCATTGGGAACGATGTGCCAAAATTTGTATTACAAAAGTCTGCGATCTCTTCATTACTTCCTGGTTCCTGACCACCAAAATTGTTTGCAGGCACTCCAATTATTTCAAACTGCTCTCTGCTAGTAGCGCTGTAAAGCTCCTCCAACTGCTCATATTGCGGTGTTAACCCGCATTCTGATGCCACATTAACAATCAGTAATTTCTTTCCCTTAAAATCCGACAATTGAACTTTATCTCCATTTAT
>JAAZYJ010000176.1 GCA_014239715.1 Flavobacteriales bacterium | reverse complement strand
TTACAGCTTTCAAAAATTATCAAATGAAAACAGCCTTAATAACGGGAGCGTCATCGGGAATTGGCAAAGAGCTAGCAATTGTTCACGCAAAAAACGGCGGCGACCTGGTGGTTGTTGCGCGACGAAAAGAAGCGCTGGAGAACTTAAAATATTCTCTACAGGACGAATATGGGGTGCATGTAGAAGTAATCGTGCAAGACCTGCTGATCGACAATGCTTCGCAGCTCGTTTTTGACACCGTGATGTCTAAAAAGATCAGAATAGATTATTTGATCAACAATGCCGGTTTCGGAGACAACCAGCTGTTCAAGAATTCAGATCCCGGCAGAAACAGAATGATGATGCAGCTCAATATGAATGCTCTTGCAGAGCTAAGCTATTTGTACACTACTTATTGGGTGCAAAACGAAATAAGTGGAAAGATCATGAACGTTGCAAGCACAGCCGCCTTCCAGGCAGTACCTTATTTTACGCTTTATGCTGCCACAAAGGCTTTCGTATTGTCCTTCAGTGAAGGGCTGTCTCTTGAATTGAAAGGTGATAACATCACAGTAACTGCATTGTGCCCGGGTCCAACCAAAACAGAATTTGCCGCCAATTCAAATATGGATCAGGAGCTGGCCGATCATAAAATGCTGCCAACAGCTGAAGAAGTAGCACGATTCGGATACAAAAGAATGCTGCGCGGGAACTCGGTTGCAGTGCATGGAATCCTTAATAAGGCAGGCACCGCATCAGGAAAAATGTTTCCAAGAAAACTTTCGGCATACGTGGCCGGGCAGATCATGAAAAAGGCAGGAAAGCACTAAATAGCAGACCTAAAATTTTGCAGCAATGCCCAATCGCATGGTCATCCCACGAGCATCACTTTTCCAGGCAAAGTTAGTTAACCAATTGGTCGTACTTCCAGAAATTGTATCCCACCTGCATGTTGCCGTAGAAAGAAAACTTATCCTTATTTAGGAAATAGAAGTGAGTTGACCAATCGATCTGATTAAACGTATTCGATTCATCATCTTCAAACTCCAAAAACTTACCTCTTCGGTAAGCAATTCCGGTACTAACCCAATCCAACAGGCCATATTCTACCTCCAGGGTCCAATACACCGGGGCAATGGTATCGTGAGTGCTTTCTGAGAAACCGTTGTTCAGGTTAGTAAGTGTGATGTAATGATTGTAAGCACCAATTGCACCACCAAAACTTCCGTGAATTGTTCCTTTTTGATTGAGCTGAGCCGAGGTGCTTAGCGAAACCAAACAGGCACAAGCTATCCAAAATCCTTTCATCTTTATTGTTTCATGAATTCTAGACTAAAATAGCACTTCTAAATTTAGAAATCCGACCTGTTTTGACAAGTTTTCAATACGGACTATTCAAAATCAGGATAAAGCAGGTACTTCGTTCGAATCAGTTTAAAAGCCTCTACATCATCAGACCAAGATTTCTCGATCTCAATTGCTGTATTTCCTGCTTCGATCATTTTCCGTACAGACCTATCGCCTGTGAGCAGTCTGAAAAATCCATCTTTGCGAAAAAAATGATCCTTATCTGTTGAGTTTTGATAAAAAGCAATCAACCAATGCAGATACATCGACCTGACCTTAGGCATCTGACCAATTCCAAAAGAAGACAGATCATACCCAAGGCATTCAACACCATTATGTTTTGGCTTAGATGCCCCTGGTTTGGGTTCAGGTTTAAAACGATAATCTCCGGATGAATTAAAAGGCGACCCTATTAGCTGGAATTGTTTGTCTGTACCCCTACCGATACTCACCTGAGTCCCCTCAAAAAGACACAAGCTTGGATACAAATATATACTCGACATATTGGGCAGGTTCGGACTTGGGTTAACCGGCAGTTCATAAAGCGAATTGTGATCATACTCCTCACATTTTATCACAGTAAGTTTGCATTGCACCTGATCTTTCAGCCATCCTTCACCGTTGATCATTTGTGCGTACTCCCCTACTGTCATTCCATGAACTATGGGCACAGGATGCATTCCAACAAAGCTCTCGTTCCCCTTTTTCAAAACCGGTCCGTCCACATAATGACCGTTAGGGTTCGGTCTGTCAAAAACCACAAATGCTTTGTTTTGTTCCGCACAAGCTTCCATAATGTAGTGCATCGTGGATATGTAGGTATAGAATCTAGCTCCTACATCCTGAATATCAAATACCACAACATCCACATCAAACAGATCTTCTTTACTGGGTTTTTTTCGCCTGCCATGAAGAGATCTTATCGGCAAACCGGTTTTTGCATCCAGTCCGTCATTGATCTTCTCCCCTGCATCCGCTTTTCCCCGAAATCCATGTTCCGGTGCAAAAACTTTTTTCACGTCAACACCCAGATCAAGTAAATAATCAACCGTGTGCGCTGACCCTACCATTGAGGTTTGGTTACCAAGAATCGCTATTCGCTTCCCCTGCAACAACTCGAGGTACTCTGATTGCCGGGCTGCACCCACCACGATGTTGTCATCATAGAAACTGGCATCCTGCCCAAAACAAACAAAGGAGCACAGACCAAACACAAGCGTTAAAATCTTTTCCATGGCCACTATGTTTATGTACTTTAGCATCAAATAGTAATTATTGAACACCTCTTATTTCATAGCTAAAAGGATTGCCAAAGGTGGCAAAAAATCGAATCGCTTTTCTAAGCCGATCATAGTTTTTGCTACCACCGGTATTGCTCTCGGCATGATCGTTATGATCCTGAGTGTAAGTATTGTTACAGGTTTCCAATCCGAGATCAGAAAAAAGGTAGTAGGGTTCGGTTCTCATATACAGATCACTAACGGCAACTACAATCTTTCTTATGAATCTTCCCCGATGCATCGGGATCAGGCGTTTTTGAAAGAGATCAGTAAGTTGCCACAGGTAAAGCATATCCAAAGTTATGCCATAAAACCCGGAATTATTAGATCGAATGAAAAAACATTACAAGTTTTTGATACGGAAATAATAGACATGTCCTTATTTAAATGTGATGAACCTTATATAAATTCACAGAAACATTTAGTAAATTATCGGATATTGCCTAAAGAATTATTTCCTATTAATCGGGTTTATGAAAAACATAAAGACTTTATTAAACCTTTTATGATTCATTTTAATGAACATAGAGGATATGATAAAATAGATGCA
>JAAZYJ010000348.1 GCA_014239715.1 Flavobacteriales bacterium | reverse complement strand
GTGCCTATTACCTGAATTACCAAAATCGAAGACCTGATTATATAGCAGCATTTTTCAATGTGATCAACTGGGATAAGGTAAGTGCGCTGTACGCTGCCAACAAGTAACTTTTTATAAATTATAGCTGTAAATACCCCGCTATGTCTACAACGGGGTATTTTTGTTTTATGAAGTACCTGTTCTTTTTGGTCGTGCTGCTGTATGGTCCTGCCTTTTATGGTCAGGCACAGGCGAAATGGGATACCGGTTCTTCTCAAATCGATTGGACTGAGTTGGAGAATAGTGCATTTGACAATTCTGTTCATCAACCCAAAAAAAAACGAAAACCCAAACGAGCGAAGATTAGAAAGAGCGTGGCTATTCTACTTGCCATCGCACTCGGGCCGTTTGGAGTTCATCGGCTTTATCTTGGCACATCGGAACTGGTGCCCTTGTTCTATTCGCTAACGCTCGGCGGATTACTAGTACTGCCGATCGTAGATATTTTTTGCATTCTTTTCAGCAAGGACTTTGAACAATATCAAATGAATAACCGAGTGGTGATGTGGTAAGAACATTTTTCACTTAACTATCATTATTTCTCCTTAAAAACAGGATAAGTTATGGGCTTATCCGGAACACTAAAGCTGCCCTTTTTATGAACAAATGTTCTTTTGAACCATTCTTTCTCTTCTTGAGTCCTCGTTGATAAGTATCTGGCCGTTTCATTGCCGATCTTCTCCAGCTCTGTGAGCTCCTCAATTTGCTTCGAATCCTTTATTTGTGCAGGAGCCCCTATTTTTACATTTGCTAGTTTTTGCACAGTGTCCTCAACGATTTGACCAAAATGAAACGCCGGAATCAGCAGTAATAATACGCAAATACAAGTTGGTTTTGTCATGTTCATTATTATTTGAAATGTACGATGATGTTCTATAGATATAATCAGAGCAGATGCTTTTGTTACACCAAAACACCTCTGTATCCCTTGCCGGACACTCAGACCAACCAAATACCCTTTGGGATTATTCTACCGTGACGGATTTGGCTAAATTCCTTGGTTGATCCACATTGCAACCGCGCATTACGGCAATATGATAGGACAGCAATTGAAGTGGAATTGTGGCTACCAGTGGAACAAGTGAATCATCTGTCCTTGGAATTTCAATCACGTGATCGGCCAGCCCTTTTACGGTTCCATCTCCTTTTGTGACAATAGCAACTACCTTTCCTTTTCTGGCCTTGACCTCCTGAATATTACTCACTACTTTCTCGTAAGAAGCATCTTTTGTCGCTATTACGAAAACAGGCATTTCCTCGTCGATCAGAGCTATTGGGCCATGTTTCATTTCTGCAGCAGGATACCCTTCCGCATGGATATAGGAAATCTCTTTGAGTTTAAGCGCCCCCTCCAAGGCTACCGGGAAATTATACCCTCTGCCCAGATACAGTGCATTGCTGGAATTCTTATAAATATCAGCAATATGCTGAATGAGTGCATCAGACTTCAATACTTGCTCTACTTTCTCAGGAATGGCTTGCAATTCCACCAGCAACCTGTTATAACGGGACAGGGCAATGGTCTTTTTGTGCTTTCCCAGAAGCAACGCCATCTGTGTGAGCACAGTTACCTGAGCTGTAAAAGCCTTTGTCGAAGCAACTCCGATCTCCGGGCCGGCATGTGTATAGGACCCAGCATGGGTTTCACGAGAGATTGACGATCCAACAACATTACAAATGCCAATTATTGTCGCTCCGGCATTCTTAGCCATTTTGATTGCCGCCAACGTATCTGCCGTTTCTCCGGATTGAGACACTGCTACTACTACATCGTTCTCGGTGAGGATAGGGTTACGGTATCTGAACTCCGAAGCATATTCCACCTCGACAGGAATTCTTGCCAGATCCTCAAACAGATATTCACCAACCAACCCTGCATGCCAGGATGTTCCACAGGCTACAATAATAATTCGATCGGCATTGGCCATCTTATCAATGTAATCTTTGATGCCACCAAGCATTATCTGGCCCTTTGTAACGGATATTCTACCCCGCATACAGTCTTCGATAGACCTTGGCTGCTCGTAAATTTCTTTCAGCATAAAATGCTCATAGCCCCCTTTTTCAAGAGCTTCCAATTGCATCTCCAGCTCTTGAACATATGGCTTCTTCTCCTCGTTCTTGATGGTTTTCAATTTGATGCCTACATCCAGATTTAGTCGAGCTATTTCTCCATCCTCTAGATAAATCACATTTTTCGTGTACTCAACTATAGGCGACGCATCAGACGCTAAATAATATTCATTTTCACCAAGCCCGATCACTAACGGACTGGAATTTTTCGCAACAATGAGTTCTCGCGGATTGTCTTTATCCATCAATACGATCGCGTAGGCGCCATGCACCTCATTCAGTGCAATTCTAATGGCGTCAAATAAATCTCCTTTTTCTTGCTTGTGTATTTCCTCGATGAAATGAACCAGCACTTCGGTATCTGTGTCACTTTTAAATTCATGACCTCTCGATATCAGGTTTTCCTTAATTACGTCATAATTCTCAATGATCCCATTGTGAATCAGCGTGAGTTTACCGTCTCCGGATGTGTGCGGATGGGCATTTGCATCATTCGGGGGACCGTGTGTTGCCCATCTGGTATGCCCAATACCTATTGACCCTGAAGTGTCTTTTCCATTTATGAAATCCTCTAGATCGGCAACTTTCCCTTTACATTTACTGACATTAATATCTCCGCCATTTAAAATTGCAACACCAGCACTGTCATAACCCCGATATTCCAATCTTTTGAGCCCTTTTATTAAAATTGGGTACGCCTCCTTATTTCCAATATATCCGACAATTCCACACATAAGCTATTCTGTAAAAACTACAATTCCGTGTAAGTGATAATGAATTTCAACTTATTCCTATTTGTACTGTTCTTCCCATTGATCACTACCCTATTGGCGGTTATCATTGATGAAGTTGAAATTAAGTATAATCCATTATTAGGAACCAATCCTTTCAAAACGTTATTCACATATTTTGCAATGTTAAAACGAAACTCCTTATTGGTGTTGTCTCTAAAACCGCCGTGAATCGTTTCTCCCTCGCCGAAATCTTCGGTAAAAAAGGTCTGACCACTGCTATCGACGCGCAGCAAGTACAATTGGGATTGAGGACTATACGGGTCGGAAGTAAAATAATCGTAGGGAAGCACCAATTCCGCTTTATTGATCACAACAGAATCAGACATCGCATCCAAATGAGGAAAATCAATTTTAGATTTAACCCCTCCCATTGTTTGTACAAAGATTGATTCGTTACCAAGAGAGCTATCTGCAAGCTGAGCCTCAATGGGCGTTCCGGCATAATCGTGTTCTGTTTGACTAAATCTGGCACTGCTTGTATTGATGTTGAAATTAAACCTTAAGGTGTCTTCTTCTCCTGGAAATGTGAACCGATAATACATAGAGACCCTCGAGTTGGTATTTAACAGGTCCATATAGAGTAAAGCCCCTTCATCTGTTGACTGACCGCTATCGTCGACCGTAATGTGAAGCCCTTTAAACCAACTAACGAATGCATCATTGTCGACAAGGTTGCCACTCCCGGTTTGCGCTACAATGTCATCTGCCAGTGAGTTGTCCAATTTGATTTTTAAAACGGGATTAGCCAACAGCCCCTCAATATAGGTGAAGTTCAAAGGGTCCGGCACTATTGTTCCAGCCCCTGTCTCGACCAGATCAATGCCATCTGTTGTTAATGTTGAGTTCGAATAGTAATTGCTGTCAAGGTGAAAATCTTCATTGACCCTGTATACCTCAAAACTCTGTGCATCCAGATTTCCATAAAATCCATTCAGGTCAAGGTACAGATACATTGAATCGACAATGGTTTCACTAGTTCCTCCGGTAGCCGATGTGAAATCAACTGATTCTGCTTCCATTCTGATCTGCGAATAAATGCTTGATTTAGTACGACCAAATACAGGATCGACATAGCTTCCAAGTAATGCTAACATAAATTCGTCTGACCTTAAAGAATCTTCCTTTATCGTATAGGCTAAAACTGTGCTTGTGTCTGAAACCATTATGTTCAGCTGGTCTTCCTGTGGTTGAACCTGCAATCCCAGGTCTCCTTCCTCTTTTCTACATCCGGCTACCAGCAAAATAGCTACCAAAAATAATGCGGAAAGCCGCTTGGATTTCCGCATTACAAGTTTATTTTTTTTGTTCATCTTTCCTTCAGTCAACAAGCACTGAATTTCCTTCCAACACCTGATCATAAAATCCATTATATGCAGCGACCATTTCTTCCTCACCATGGTAATCTAAAGTCAGTTTATCCGAAGACTTAATGTATTCTTCGATCTCGGCATCAATATTGGCTGATCCTCGTACTACTCCATCAGAAAATTCGATTCCGATCTTGTTAATGTTTGCGAAAGTAGGGTTCTTGATCAATTTCAAGTCCGTATCGCTAAACCCATCGAATTTCAGCTTTTTAGCCATGTCCTTATTCAGACTTCCTGAAAACCCTTCTTCATATACAGAATAGATCACTTTGGCGTCCGTAAAATGCGGATCATCATTGTAAAACTTCTTCAGGTAAAGTGGTAAAACTCCGGCCATCCAACCATTACAGTGGATGACATCGGGTGTCCACCCCAGCTTCTTAACAGTTTCAACAACTCCCCTGCAAAAGAAGATCGATCGCTCGTCATTATCTCCAAAGAACTTTTCTTCGTCATTTCCGAAAACGGATTTTCTTTTGAAATATTCTTCGTTGTCAATAAAATATACCTGCATTTTAGCAGCCTGAATAGAGGCCACCTTAATGATCAAAGGATGATCAGCATCATCAACAATAATATTCATTCCTGACAATCTTATTACCTCATGCAACTGATGTCTTCTTTCATTTATTACGCCAAAACGAGGCATAAATATTTGCGTTATTATGCTAACTAAAACTTTGATTCATATGCCTTAAATTTGTACATTATCTTAATTTATTTCCCACTTAATAATC
>JAAZYJ010000215.1 GCA_014239715.1 Flavobacteriales bacterium | reverse complement strand
CCAGATCACCGCTTTGGTGCTGGCTTTCCCTACCTCTAAAGCTCCCCCTTTTACATGATACCCGTAATATGAAGATACCGAGGAAATTACAAATGCAAACAGCACAGTTTTGATCAATGCATAAAAAATACTGAATGGTTCGAACCAGTACTGGATCCCATACACATAATCTGCCGTGGTAATTATTCCCGAAGCTGTACCTACTACCCATCCACCAAAGATCCCCAGGAACATGGAATACACTACGATGAACGGCAAGATGAACATAAAGCCAATGATCTTTGGGAGGATCAAATAATTTTTTGAATTGACCCCCATGGTATCCAGTGCATCGATCTGTTCAGTTACACGCATCGAGCCGAGCTCTGAGGATATCCTGCTTCCTACGATCCCTGCCAGGATAAGCGAAATGATGGTTGGTGAAAACTCAAGAACTACAGTTTGTCTTGCGGTAAAGCCAACGGTGTATTTTGGAATTAACACGCTGTCAATATTGGATGCGGTCTGTATGGTAATGACCATCCCCATGAAGATGGAGATTATGAAAACAATGCCCATTGAATTGATGCCCAGATTCATGACTTCGTCCACACATCGTTTCCAAAACACTTTAAGTTTGTCCGGTTTGGCCAAACAACCCCCAAGCATCAAAGAGTACTCACCAATTCTATTAATAAATGTCAAAACTGCTATTTATAGCTACAATCATTTAATTACCAATGCTAAAGTAACTATATAAGAACGAAACCGCTATGCATATTTCCGTACTTTTGAACACCTCAATGAAGATGGTGCGGCCAAACCCGATGAAATTGACTTCCAATACTACAATAGAAGAGCTTAGAAATCATGTGCCGGAGGCGAGCTATGGATACGTGGTCCAGCTTATCGAAAGCTATGGTATTTTATTCCGGATCTCAAAGCCGAGAGTGACCAAGCTTGGGGATTATCGTTTCGATCCGAGATCCGGGAGGCACATGATCTCGGTAAATTCTGACCTGAATAAATACTTGTTCCTGATCACCTTCATACATGAAGTAGCTCATTTCAGGCAACAAGTGAACAACAGAAGACGAACCAGCCCACATGGCAGAGAATGGAAACAGGAATTTCAAACCTTGATGTCACCCTTGCTGGAAGAATGCATTTTTCCTTCCGAAATTGCTGATCAGCTGTCTCACCATATGGAAAATCCAAAGGCGTCCTGCGCTGACATTTCATTGATGCGGCTTCTGAAGTTTTATGATCAAAACAAACAATTGACATTGGAAGATCTAAAAGACGGAGACCTTTTCAAGCTAAGCAACCGACAGCTTTACCGAAGAAAAAGAAAGCTTAGGACCAGGTATGAATGCATTGAGGTTTCGACCGAAAGAAAATGGTTCGTTCATGCCTTGGCGAAAGTCGAAATTGTTAATTAATCCAATAAATAGTTATGGGATCAGAAACGGTTCTGTAATTTTGCACAAAATTCAATACAACAAAACCCCAATGATAACTACTGACAAAGAACTTCGCGTTTCGAAAATGGCTGAAAACCTTGTAGGTTCTGAGATCATAAAGCTTGCCGGTGAGGTCAAAGCAAAAATTGCTGCCGGTGAAGAGATTGCCAACCTTACTATAGGCGATTTCAATCCCTCTATATTTCCGATACCTGCAGAACTGAAAAAGAATATCATCAGCTGCTATGAGCAAGGGTTAACCAACTACCCTATGGCCAACGGAATGCCTGAATTACGAGAGGTGGTTGCTTCTTACATCAGCTCCAGACAAAATCTGAATTATGCACCCGATGAATTCCTGATCGCAGGCGGTGCCAGACCACTTATATACGCGGCCTATCAGGCGCTGATCGACCCAGGAGATGTGGTTGTCTTTCCGGTTCCCTCATGGAACAACAATCATTACACTCACCTCTCGAGAGGACGCGCGGTTTACATTGAATCGGGAGTGGAAGATAATTTTATGCCGACGGCAGCAGCACTGAAACCACATGTTTCTGAGGCCACTCTGATCGCGGTTTGTTCTCCGTTAAACCCTACCGGAACCGTT
>JAAZYJ010000322.1 GCA_014239715.1 Flavobacteriales bacterium | reverse complement strand
TCTGAATCCTTACCTGGATTCACCGAGCAGCTACGGTATGTTACTCAATAGTGAGGACTATTTCAGAACCTGGGCGAAACGGATATACAATTCAGGATTTCAAATGAACACGCATTGCATTGGAGATTCAGCAACACGACTTATTTTAACTGTTTATGGAGAGCTATTGAATCATTCAAATGACAAACGGTGGCGGATCGAGCATGCACAGCTTGTGAATAAATCCGACATTCATCTATTCGGAAAGTACAGTATTATTCCTTCGGTACAGCCCACTCACGCAACTTCAGATATGCGCTGGGCATCGCTGCGTGTAGGTTTCCAGCGCCTCAAGTATGGCTATGCCTACGAAGACCTGCGCAAACAAAATGGAATGGTTGCGCTTGGAACTGATTTTCCGGTTGAAAACATTTCCCCTATTGAGACATTTTATGCAGCTGTCACCAGAAAAAGTAGAAATGGAGATCAACAGATCAGGTTTCAGCCTGAAAATGCACTTACCAGGTTAAATGCGCTTAAAGGAATGACAATATGGGCCGCCACGTCTAACTTTGAAGACACAGAGAAAGGAACATTAGAGAAAGGAAAGTTTGCTGATTTTGTTGTTTTAAACCGCGATCTGCTGTCTTGTCTTGAAGAGGATATCCTACAAACCAAGATCATTCGCACATACATTAACGGGGTTTGTGTGTATGACAATTGATTGAAGGTCACCTATACAGGTTATCCCGGTCACAAAACGAACGAATCAAGTATGATGAATGCTAGAATGAAGGACAGCTTATTGTTCTGAACGTTCTCTTCTTCGGTTTACACGTAAAGTCAATTCCCAACGTTATCTCATGCGCACCTCCTGTTCCGGTACCCAATTTGGAAATGGTTACGTCATACGAATACCCTATTTTTAAGTATTCAGTATTAATGCCCAATGTGACAATAAATGCATCCTTGTTTCTATACCATACTCCACCAACAAGAGCATCTTTTTTGATGTAAATACCCATATTTAATTGAGTAGCATTGTCTTGCATTCTGAACAGCACATTAGGCGATATCGATGTGCCCCCTTTTGAGTATTTACTAGCAGTCTGACCATCAATTGGAATATTTGCGCCAATGTGCCCCGTTAATTTCATTGGCAACCTACTTTCGCCCAATATCAATGACTCATCCGGTTCAGTTAAGTGATGCGCAGCAACCCCCATGTAAAAGACATCTGAATATCCGATCAACCCTGCAGAGAAATCAATCCCGCTGGTACTTCCTCCTCTTTGCACATCATTCGTCTGATACACAAAACCTCTACGTGGGTCTATCATATCGCCAAAAGTCAGTTTACTCCAGTCCAATGATTTTTGAAAAAACGTAGCTTCGACACCGAATTTTATCGAAAATTTTCTTCCAATCGCCTGCCGATAAGAATAAATTCCACTAACTCTTGTTGTCTTCAGCGTCGATTGTCCCGCCTGATCGTTTGTAACAAGAAGTCCAAGTCCACCTTTTATCGCGTCTACATGCTGATCATATGCAAATGCGGTTGTAACGAAGTTTCCCGTAATCGCAGGCCATTGGTTCCGATAATTCATAACCACTCTAGGGCAATTATGCGAACCTGCAAAAGCAGGATTAAGGTATAATTTATTCGCGTAGAACTGAGTGAACTCAGGATCCTGTGCGAAACTGTTAGCTGAAATAGCTATACAAAGCAGTAGTAATAGTTTTTTCATCTTCCTTATAAAAATGCCAATGGGCTTTTCGTCTTTTTACTATTAAATAATACTCTTATCGAGGCTTCATGCGACCCTTTGGTCTCCATTAACAGCTCTGATCTGGTTAAATCATAACTGTACATCAGCCTCAAATTTTTCCCCTGAATTCCAAAGATTCCCTTCACAGATTTATCTGTAGAAATTCCGGTCCCCGCGATTAAATTATTAAATCTAAATGAACTACTCACCCATAATTCCGATTTACCTCCTTGATTTTCGAAAATTAATTGAGGGCTGAATGCCAATTTTGACGCAGCATTCTTCTTGTAATCTGTCCCAATTTGCACGCTATACTTCCTTTTCAGCCTATTTTCCTCCCCAAGATCGGAAGTGTAAAGGTTCTGCCCAGGCTCCGTTAAATGTTCGGCAGATCCTCCAATAAAACAAAATGGTGTATTCAACATAACTCCCATGGACACGTCTTTGTAAACAATTTTATCCGTTCTTGGAATATAGCCATATTCATACGTATCATTGACATCACCTTTTACCAATTCCACCTGAGAATCATATCTATAGTTATCAAAGTCAACTTCCAATTGATTGACGATAAAAGCGGCGGCAACCGAAAGCGACACCTCTCTGGAAATATTGAACCTGGGCGCATAGCCCAACTTTGCGCTATAGCCGGAATACATTCCCTTTTCATAATCCAATCTCTCTATTCCTACTCCGATACCGCCATGAAGTTGTTCAACAAGCTGATCATAGGTGAGAGCATATCTATTTGATGTATTTCCTGTACCCCTCCATTGGCTTCTGTACAATGCGTTAATACGAGACGCTCCACCGGCACCAATTAATGCCGGATTAACATTCAGGACGTCTCCTTTGTCTTTGATAAATATAGGGTCAGACAAATTAGTTAACCCGATCTTACGTGCGAACAAACGGTCAAATTGCTTCATTCTGGCCTTTCTGTCTTTTTCTTCTTTATCCCCATCAATGTTAATCCCTTCATTCTCCATACTTGCCATCATATGGGCCAACGTCACCTTGTTTCCAAGCAACATTTGCGGCTGATCAACAAGTGTCACCACGGAAGACACAAAAACGTCAGCTTCATTATTTGCTGATGAACTTGATGAATAATAAAAGTCATCACTTTCGTAACTCTCTTGCAGAACCAACGGGCTTAATTCAATAACTGGCAACATTTCAAGTTTCATCTCATTAGGCCCTTGGGCCATTGTTGGACTAGACCTCTTTGTAGCAAGCACCGCTATGTTAGCAGCTCCGGCCTGCTTTTTTTCAAATAACAACGCTGGAGTTTCTTCTTTTGATGAATTATTCAGATTGTTGTAGACTCCTGAAAATACCGGATTTTCAAATGGTGATCCTCCATTTTCGATCGACGTTATGTCAACTACATTTTCTGAGAAGGCATCCCAATCATTTGACACCATATAAATAAGGGAGGTACTAAACAGCAGAAGCAGAACAGCTGCGCCACGCCACATTGTGGGCAACCAGTTTCTTTCTTTAACCAATAATGTACTGGCATGCGGGAACAAAGGAGCTGAATCTTCCTCCAAACGAGCTTTTCCCCATTCTTCAAAGTCATCACCATATTCTGGGTTTTGTTTGACAAATTCCCTGAGTTCGATCTGCTCATGCAACGACAGATTACCCTCAAAGTAATCAAACATCCACCTTTGTATATTACTATGGTTTACGATCATAAATTTATGCCACCAATACAGAAATGTCTTTCAATTTGAGTCTGACTTTCTGCCTCCCTCTGAATAAGTACACTTTTACTTGAGACTCATTCAGGCGAAGTATTTCACCAATTTCCTTATAACTATATCCCTCCAGATCTCTCAGGAGGATTATTTGACGTTGTATTGCGGGAAGTCCCTCTAACGCCTGCTCAATCAGATCCCTGAGTTCGTAGGTATTGCCATTTACCATCGGTTCCTGACAATTCTCATCCTCCATCAGAAAAGCTCTATGCTTTCTAGTGTGATTGATCAACATGTTATGGGCTGTGGTAAACAACCATGATTTTGATTTGGTCAACGGAACTTTTTTCCTGTTTTTCCAAAGTTTTTCATAGGATTCCTGCACAATATCGTTAGCGTCTTCCTTGTTTCCAAGACACTTTACAACATACCTGAAAAGTCTTCCAGAATATTCGTTTACGGCAATATTGTATTCTCTCCTATTCATTAAATAGTTACACAGCACCTAGTTATAATGGTGAAACAACTGGCACACTCCAAAAGTTACAGCCAATCGCATTATGATTAAAACTAAACAATTTTATCTATAAACCAATAACTTATATTATGATATTAAGTTACATTTTAGTGGTGGGTAACCAATATTGACTTCATCCCAATATTTTTGGCCGTTTTCGGTTATCTATTCTACTAAAACGGTTAATTTAGATGTCAGTTACATTATATTAACATAATTAATAGCTTAATCACAGATGGACAGCGTTAAAAGACTTTTCGATATTCCCCAGCACCAGCTAAAGAATTTTCCTCAAGAAGTTGCATTAGCTGGTAAAATTGATAACCAGTGGAAAACATATTCAACCCAGGAGTACATTGAAGCTTCGAATGCAATAAGCAGAGGATTGTTGAAATTAGGTGTGAAACCCGGCGATAAGATTGCTGTTATATCGCATAATAACCGTCCTGAGTGGAACATTATGGATATGGGCGTACTTCAGATCGGGGCAGTCAATGTTCCGGTTTATCCAACAATTTCTGAAGCCGATTTCAAGTTCATCTTTAACGATTCGGAAGTTAAGCTGTGCTTTGTCTCTAACGAAGAATTGTACGGTAAGGTAAAGAATGTCATAAGCGAGGTGCCTTCATTGACCGACATATATTCTTTTTTACCGGTTGCCGGTTGCAAAAGTTGGAATGAGGTGCTAGAGCTGGGGAAAGATGCTTCCAGTCAAAATGAGGTGGATGCAATCAAAGACAAGGTTGACCCCATGGATCTGGCTACTTTGATCTACACTTCGGGCACAACCGGATTGCCAAAAGGTGTCATGCTCAGTCATAATAACATTGTAACCAATTGCAAGGCCTCCATCGAAAGGTTGCCAACGGATGATACGGCTATCGGATTGAGTTTTTTACCTGTATGCCATGTTTTTGAACGGATGATCCTTTACTTGTACCAGATCACCGGAGTTTCAATTTATTTCGCAGAATCTCTTGACACCATAAAAGACAATATTGTTGAAGTACGTCCGCACGTTTTCACTGCGGTCCCCAGGCTACTGGAAAAAGTGTATGACGGAATTGTGGCCGGAGGAACGTCAGCAGGAGGATTGAAGGCCAAAATATTCAACTGGGCTCTCGAGCTAACTCAATCCTATGAGTACGGAAAGCATCCGAGCTTCCAGAGAAAACTGGCAGATAAGCTCGTCTACTCTAAGGTGAGGGAAAAGCTTGGCGGAAGAATACAGGCAGTTGCGTCAGGTTCTGCAGCACTGCAACCAAGGCTAGCGCAGTTCTTTCATGCCATCGGCATTCCGATTTACGAAGGATATGGATTAACAGAAACCTCTCCTGTTGTCAGCGTTAATTCAAACCTGAACGATGGGGTTAGATTTGGATCCGTAGGCTATGTCATCGATGACGTTGAAGTCAAAATTGCTGAAGATGGTGAGATATGTGTAAAAGGGCCGAATGTTATGATGGGCTATTACAACCAACCGGACATTACTTCTGAGGTCATCGATTCCGACGGATGGTTCCATACCGGTGACATCGGTAAATTGGAAGATGGTTTTCTTACAATTACAGATAGAAAAAAGGAAATATTCAAAACTTCAGGAGGCAAGTACGTTGCGCCACAGGTAATGGAAAATAAGTTTAAAGAATCTCGTTTTATAGAACAGCTGATTGTCATCGGTGAAAACCAAAAACACCCGGCCGCACTCATAGTACCGGCATTTGAATATAGCATGCAATGGTGTAAGGAAAATGACGTAGATGTCTCATCTAACGAACAGCTCATTGAGAATGAACAGTTTATTGCTCAAGTCAGAAATGAAGTAAACCAATACAATCAAGGGTTCGGGAATTGGGAGCAAGTGAAAAAATTTGAACTGCTTCCTGCAGAATGGAGTGTTGAAACCGGAGAGCTTACCCCAACACTAAAACTGAAGCGGAAGATCATTATGGCTGAATGTAAATCATTAGTTGAGAAGATTTACGAAACATCCTGATTTTGAATACCATATCATCCTCTACTAACTGAATATGAATTACCTTTCGGTTGAAGGATTATCTAAATCTTATGGCATTAAGACCCTCTTTAACGGAGTTACATTCGGCATCGACCAAGGTCAGAAAGTAGCCTTCGTAGCGAAGAACGGCACCGGTAAGTCCACGTTATTAAAGTGCATTTGCGGATTGGAGTCTCAAGACAGTGGGCGCGTCGTATTCCGCAAGGGAATCTCAATAAGGTTTCTAGAACAGCAGCATAGCTTCACACCGGGAAAATCAGCACTTGAGCTTGTCCTTGATTCCGAATCACCGGAGATCATTGCCATAAAAAAGTATCAGGAAGTAACGAAAAATGAGATCGTCGGTGACGGGTTTCAAACCGCATTTGACGAAATGAACCGTCTCGATGCATGGGATAAAGAAATTAAGATCAATGAGATCCTGAACAAGCTGAAGCTAGATAAACTGGGCGTAACCTCTGAACATTTCTCAGGAGGCCAGGTAAAAAGGACCGCATTAGCCAAGATACTGATCGATGATCCTGACTTTCTCTTTTTGGATGAACCTACTAATCACCTGGACCTGGATATGATAGAGTGGCTGGAGGATTACTTAACGAAATCCCACACTACCCTCCTCATGGTCACACACGATAGATATTTTCTGGACAATGTTTGTAATGAGATCATCGAATTGGATGGAGGGTCAATCTACAAATACGCTGGAAATTACAGCTACTTTCTTGAAAAGCGTGAAGAAAGGTATCAGATCCACGAAACCAATGTCATTAAGGCTAAGAATCTGCTCAGGACCGAACTTGAATGGATGAGGCGACAGCCAAAAGCCAGGGGGACAAAAGCAAAAGCGAGAATCACGGGCTTCTACGACCTGAAAGAAAAAGCCGGTGACCAGCTGGATCGGTCGACCATTGATCTAAAGATCAACATCCAACGCCTGGGAACGAAGATCCTGGAATTTCACAAGGTGTCAAAAGCATACGGTGAGCTGAAGCTTTTGGATCAATTCAGCTACGTTTTTAAGCGCAATGAAAAAGTAGGTATCGTTGGCTTTAACTGATCGGGAAAATCTACCTTCCTTAAAATGATAACTGAAGAGATCGAACAAGACAGTGGAAAGATCGTAGTTGGAGACACTGTGGTTTTCGGACACTACCACCAGGAAGGCATTCAGCTGAAAGAAGACAAGCGTGTAATTGAGGTCATCAAGGATATTGCCGATGTCATTCCGTTGGAAAAAGGAAAAAAAATTACGGCCCTTCAGCTGCTGGAAAGGTTTTTATTCCCAAAGGAGCAACATTGGTCGTATGTTTCAACGTTAAGCGGAGGAGAAAAGCGCAGGTTGTACTTGCTTACTATCCTCATGAAAAATCCCAACTTTCTGATCATTGATGAACCCACCAATGATCTGGACCTTTTCACATTGAATGCACTTGAAAATTATCTGCAGAATTTTTCGGGTTGTTTGCTGATCGTATCACACGACCGGTTTTTTATGGATAAGATGACGGAACATCTTTTTGTTTTTGAGAGTGGGGGTAAGGTCAAAGACATCAATGGGAATTATTCCTCCTATAGGGCATTGCGTAAAGCTGAAAGCACCACTCAAAAGAAGCAACCTCAGAAACCTCAGCATTCCAAACCTGAGAAAAAGAAAACCAAGCTTTCTTACAAGGAGAAGACTGAATTCGAAAAAATAACATCCGAGCTGGAATTATTGGAATCTGAGAAAAATCTTCTCACAAGCGAATTGAATTCAGGGTTGACAGACTCCGAAAGGATCGTGGAGATCAGCGTTAACCTTGCAAGAATCAAAAAGGAGATCGACGAGAAAGAAACCAGATGGCTTGAGCTAAGCGAGTTTGAATAAGTGTACCTTTTTCAAATAAGTTCATTCTCATTTTATGAGAAAGATAATTCCACTTTTACTTAGCGTTGCTCTCTTACCATGCTGTTCCGGAGACTACCGTGCCGAGGTCTCAACTAATGCTGTTGCTGCCGTTGCTAAAACCGATACTCCTGCCGTTAAACTAGACACAATCGACGTGTTACGTGCCACTGAATGGAAATTTGAAGATCTTCATGCTGATCTTACAAAAAAACAGGTGCTGGACCTGTATAACCAGGACC
>JAAZYJ010000344.1 GCA_014239715.1 Flavobacteriales bacterium | reverse complement strand
TTCAGGCCATAGAGTATACTAAAAAACATAGATTAATTAAGAAAACGCATTGAACAAGAACAACAACATAAAAAGTAGAAAAGGCCAGAGCTTCTGCAGGATGCTGCTTGCAACGGCCTTTGTGCTGATCGCATGTAGCGGGTTCTCCCAGTATGCGGATACAAGGTATGCCATAGGGAGTGCCGGCGGGTCGGTAACCACGGGAGACGGAATTACCTATATGTTCAACATCGGAGAACCGGCCGTTACTACTGCCATTGTCCCCGGTTTGATCATAACCCAGGGTTTTGAGCAACCGCCGTATGCAAGAGATGCCGCACCGACCCCTCCGGTCGATACTCCCCAAAGCATTTCGGTGAATGCGTTTTCTCCGGACGGCGATGGCGTGAATGACGGCTGGGTCATTCCGGAGCTGAGCGATTTTCCCGACAACGAGGTAACGATCATGAACCGATGGGGAGACATGATCTGGAGTGCGCAGAATTACGACAATGTCGATATCATTTGGAACGGCACGAATACAAAGAATGAAAAGGTAGCCAACGGCACCTACTTTTATGTAGTAAAAATTAATAACTTACCCAGGTCATTTTCCGGGTGGGTTCAAGTAACGAAATGATGAAGCGAATTAGTATACTAGTGATGTTATTGGGGTGTATGTCGGTGCATGCTCAGCAGGATGCGCTGTTCAGCCAGTACATGTTCAATCCCTTTGCCATCAACCCGGGATATGCCGGCAGCAGGGACGCTGTAAGCGGGGTCCTTTTGCATCGCAATCAATGGGCCGGCCTGGACGGTGCGCCAAAGACCACCACGCTTGCTTTGCATTCACCTTTCAAAGGAAAGCACTTTGCGTTGGGTCTTAACGTTTTTAGCGAAACAATCGGCCCGTCGGCAAATCAAGGTGCCTTTCTTACGTATGCATATAGGATGAGAATGCCGGTAGGAAAGCTGGCACTCGGCCTCAGAGGAGGATTGTATACTTCGCGCTTCGACAAGAGCAAACTGAACTACAATGATCCCGGCGATCAATTCGATACGGACGGAGTTGTCAAAGCCGCTGCTCCGAGCTTTGATTTCGGATTGTATTACAATACCAATCATATTTTTCTTGGAGCAAGTGTCAGCCATCTGGGTGAGATCGGAAGTAATTTTGACGATCAGACACAGACCAAACTTGAGCTCAAGAGACATTATATCTTCTCCGGAGGAGGCGCCATAGAGCTTTCTAAAAAGCTGGTGTACAAACCATCCGTAATTGTGAAAATTGTTGCGGGTGCACCGATCAGCATTGACATCAACTCGAGCTTCCTGATCAAAAAAATAGTATGGTTAGGGGCGTCATACAGAACGAGCAAATCACTGGTTCTGATCACAGAATTCAACATCACGGATTTTTTACGGTTGGGTTACTCATATGATATGATTTTTAACCAACTTAGCAGCTACAATAACGGGTCGCATGAGCTGTTCATAGGATTTGATTTTGCGATCAAAAAACAGAAATCGGTTTCACCAAGATATCTATAAGGGCAAAATGGGTAGAAGAAACATGAATATAAATCTTGTCGGCATATTAACCACAGTGGTTTTTATTTTCGGTTTGGGTGCACAGGCACAGACAATGAGTAACAACAATGAGGTTGCGATCACTTATGAGGTTCGGAAGATATCGGGGATCAACACCTCCGTTTCAGAGTTCTGCCCTGTGATCTTTGGAAACAAGCTGATCTATACCTCAGATCGCGAGTACAATCTGAACAACTGGGGAGAAGAAAGCTGGAAACGAAACGGGTTCATTAATATTTATGCGGCAGATATTTTGAATACCCTGTCGGATTCGGCTGTAGTTGGTCCGTCCAAGATCTTTTCCTACAAGCTGATGACCGATGACCACAGCGGTCCCATCTGTTTTGCATCGAACGGTTCAGAGGCGTTCCTGACTCAGGTTTCACACACGAAAGCCAAGCTTTTTGGTAAAGAGACATTCAAACCACAGCTTTACAGAGCGACATTGGAAAACAAGAAATGGAACGTGGTAGAGAAACTTGCTATGAACGATCCTGAATATTCATTTGGGCATCCCTGTCTGATCAACGGAGACAGTGTACTCATTTTCGTTTCGGACAGGCCCGGAGGAAAAGGGGGGAAAGACCTTTTCTGGGTAGAACGTGCTGGAGATACCTGGTCTGAACCGAAAGTGCTTGGAGATTCGCTTAATTCATCCGGAGATGAAATGTTCCCTACATACCATGACGGAAAGCTCTATTTTGCATCCAACGGCCATGGTGGACTTGGCGGGCTGGACATGTTCTATACCGAATTCAAGGACGGAAATTGGGTTGCTCCTCGTAACCTGGGAGATATGATCAACTCAGCCAGTGATGACTTTGGCATCGTTTTCAATAAGAACAAAACCGGATTTTTCACCTCGAATCGTGACAATGGATCGGGCAAAGATGACATTTATTTCTTCCGGCAGATCGAATCAGTTACCATAGACAGTAAAGAAGTGGCCGGACAATTCAAATACCAGAACATTGATGGTGAATTGCCCGCAGATCTTGAAGTGGTCCTGCTGGATGATGAGGGCCAGATCGTTTATCGAACCAAAACAGATAAGGATGGTAATTTCAAGTTCATTAATATTCCGGGCAATAGTAATTATACCATTAAACTGATCGGCATGAACAATGAGGAGCTGGTGCTAACGGTCTTTGGTGAAGATGGTGATGCTGTGCTGATGTCTAACGAAGGGGGTGAATTCGTTTACCGTAAGATCAAATCAGAAAATATTGGCACACTCGCTTTTCTTGATGAGGCAGATGTTGATCTGGAAACGAATACAACGAAGTACAGAGGGCAATTTATCTATGAGCAGCTACTTGGTGAACACCCTGCTGATATTGAAGTATATCTGATAGATGATGAGGGACAGATCGTTTACCGGACCAAAACGGACAGCTACGGAAACTTTGAGTTTAAACAAATCCCTGCAGATCGAAACTTCATTATAAAGATCGCAGAAGAAGGTGAAGAGGTTACATTGTTGATCTACAATTCTGATTACAATATTGTGTCGCAGCTCAACAAGAATGCTTCAGGAGAGTTCGTGTACAGAAAACTATCTGCAGAATACGGCAACAATATCCTTAAGCTGTTGGATGAAGAGGGCAACCTTTTGTTTCCGGAGCTGACCATGCGCATTGTAGGGGAGTTTGTGTATAAACAATTGTCAGGAGAAAACATTGATTCTTTGGAGTTCGAAGTCCTCAATTCGAAGCTCGAGCTGATCGGTAAAGGAATGACCGATTCAAAAGGTAACTTCAGATTGATCAACATTCCTTTTCACGATGAGATATTGTTTAAGCTTCCAAAGGACAGTCCCTGGCTGAAAGAAGACATTGGGCTTAATATTTTGAGCAAATCTCATGAAATAGAAGTGGCGCTTGAAAAAGACGAGAGCGGATTATTCAGATTTCGTTTCATCAAACATCAGGATACGTATCTTGATACCATTGCGATCGCGGATACTTTCGATATAGCGGCTCCACCTACTGCAAATATTGTTGAACTGAAGAACATATACTATGATAAGGGAAAATCACGTATCGTAGAAGAAGGTTTGGTAAACCTGAAGTATGTTGCGGAGCTTTTGAATAGTGATCACAGGTTGAAAATTCATGTGGGTGGACATACCTCTGCGACTGCTAC
>JAAZYJ010000327.1 GCA_014239715.1 Flavobacteriales bacterium | reverse complement strand
TCGGAAAAAGCAACAAACATAGAAGACACTTACGTGCTTTCCCGATCGGAAGGATTCGGAGAGGAAGTCCAAAGAAGGATCATGCTGGGAACATTTGTACTTAGTGCAGGATTTTACGACGCATATTATTCGAAAGCACAAAGGATCAGACGGGTCTTACGCGACAAGACAAGGAAAATATTTGAGGAATTCTACTTCATTCTTACCCCCACCTGTCCGACAACTGCGTTTAAGATCGGAGAAAATATTGATGACCCGATAACCATGTATCTTCAGGATATCTATACCGTACAGGCAAATTTAGCCGGTGTACCCGCGATCAGCATTCCGGCAGGAGTCCATTCCACTGGGTTGCCTTTTGGGGTACAGATAATGGCGGCAGATTTTCAGGAGGGCCCAATGCTTGCATTTGCCAGTTACATGTCTAAGAATTAAGGTCATGAAGCAATGGGGCATAACGTGTTTGATCCTTCACTCCTTTTTCTGTTGGAGCCAAGACGATAAAACAAGCCCTTCTCCGATTGACACACTCATGATCCAACTTGATGATCCTGTAGCACGAAGTCTGGACAGCGCATTTTTGGCGTATTACTTCCGGTGTGACGAATTTACAACCGACACGAGCTTGCTCAATGTTTTTAATTATTCACAAAATGAGACGCCGATAACTTCAGACTCGACCATTGTTGACAGATTGGAAAAAATGAGTGAGAGGTCGCCAATAGCATTTTCACCTCATAAAAATACCATCGCATACGCCCGGCTATATGCGCAGAAGAAAAGAGGGTTGACTTCAAGAATGCTGGGTTTAGCAGAACTTTATTTCCCTGTTTTTGAGGAGCTGCTGGCCAAATATCAACTTCCGGAGGAGCTGAAATATCTGCCGGTAGTTGAATCTGCCCTTAATGCGAAAGCAGTTTCGCCAATGGGAGCATCCGGCCTATGGCAATTTATGCCAAGAACAGCCGAAAGTAAAGGTCTGGAGGTATCGTATTACATCGATGAACGGAGCGACCTTTTCAAAGCTACCGATGCCGCCTGCAGATACCTCAAAGATGCCTACGAGATCTACGAAGACTGGCATCTGGCCATAGCATCCTATAATTCAGGCCCGGGAAATGTAAATAAGGCAATACGACGAAGTAATGGGAAAACTAACTTCTGGGAGATTATCAAGTTCTTACCTAAAGAAACCCAAAATTATGTGCCGGCATTTTTGGGCTGCGCCTATGCAATGACGTATTATAGGGAGCACAACATCTATCCTGTGCAACCTAGAACGCGTTTTCATCAGCTAGACACAGTTTGGATCGATCAACGAATCAATTTTAGTGTGCTTAAGGAATACATCAATGTATCGATTGAAGAGTTGGAATTTTTGAATCCGTCCTACCCTAAAGCTTTGATCCCCGAAACAGACAAGGAGAGAGTGCTTTTTCTGCCCACAATGGACATTGGTATATTCGAGAAAAATAAAGATTCAATTTATGCAAAAAGCAAGAGGAAATCATCGTTACCTCGTAAAAGCGATTCTCCTCGAGTTTTGAAGTACCACATTGTGAAAAGTGGTGAGAATTTGGGCTTGATCGCAAATGACCACAATTGTTCAGTAGCTGACCTTAAAAGATGGAACTACCTGAAAACGGACTTTATAAGAACAGGAAAAAAGCTAAGAATATATGCTCCGAAACAAAAGGAAATAGAAGGAACAAAGCTATCGGCCAATGCCGTTTCCAAGGAGAAGGGGGAGCATAAAGAAGGAGCTTTCTACTATACGATCAAAAAAGGCGACACACTATGGCACGTTGCACAACGTTATGAAGGAGTGACAATGGACGACCTTAAGTCGGAAAACAGTCATCTAAATTTTAAAAACTTAAAAACTGGAACGAAAATCAAGATACCAAAATGAAATCTAAACAAACTGTAAGTCCGCGAAAAATGGTCTGCATGGCCTTGACTCTGCTCTCGGCAGTTTTGTTTCAAAACTGTGGGGGAGATCTAAAATTAGAAGATATGCTGCCCGATTCTTCGGGTCAGGTAAATGAGATATACGTCTTCTGTGAGAGCGCCGTATGGAATGACACAGTAGGCAGGTATGTGCAGGAAAAATTGGAGGAAAGATCAATGAACCTCCCCCAACCAGAAAAAAGATTTACAGTCTATCAGTTTCAACCGGAAGGCATGAACAAGGCGAGGCTTACACACAGAAATATAATTGAAATAGTGCTTAATCAGCGGAATGAGAATAAAGAAGCAAGATTGGTCAGAAAAGGAAGCCGATGGGCTAAAAATCAATTGATGGTTGAGTTCAAGGGGCAACAAAAAGAAGAATTACTTGAGGTATTAAGGTCAGAATTGCCTGCAATACTGGATGAGATAAGCAAAAAAGAAATAGAAAGGCACCACGTTAAATTCAGAGACAGGCCAAATACTTCAGCACAAAAAATGTTGAACGAAACACTTGACTTGAAGGCTTATATTCCAAAAAAGCTTGTTGTTCAAAAAAAGGTAAACGACTCGGCCGGAAGCTTTATCTGGCTTGAAGCCAAAGGAGCCAGTCCTGAGGGCGGTAGCGTTTTACATCAGGGGTTTTTTGTTTATACCTATCCTTATGTAGACGACAGTACATTTAGCACCAGCTATTTAATTTCAAAAAGAGATTCGGTACTTAAGGACAACGTCCCCGGATCAAGAGATGACCAATATCTCAAAACACTTTTAATTGAAGGGAAACATCCCTCCGCAAAGGAGATTAATTTTAATGGCAACTACGCGATTGAACTGAGGGGGGAATATACCATGCACAATGGATTCATGGGAGGGCCTTTTGTAAGTGTTACTACATTTGATGAGACAAGAAATCGGATTGTTACAGTAGAAGGCTACTGTTACGCTCCACAGCTGAAGAAGAGAGACTTTCTTAAAGAAATGGAATCTGTTGTATACTCACTTAGTTTTTCGGAGTGAAATCATCAAAAAAGATCCCCCGGTCAGATGCCATGGTCTTTAGGACGCTGTTAAAGCTCTCTTTTGTTGAATCACTTACCCAGTTTCCCTCTATAGAGTCTACCCTTCCGTCTGAATGCTGGCAAATATAGTTGCCGCTCTTGTTCAGGATGGCTTTTAATTTTCCAATACGAATGATATTCGGGCGATTGGTCGCCAGAATTATTGCGCTGGATGTTACGCCGATCTTAAGAGTATTATAATTCAAAACAGAATAAATAACCCCTTCAACAAGGGCGATTGATAAAACAACTCCGAGAACCAGACCGGGAACAGGGTAGTAGAAATGCAAGCTCCCGACTAAAAAGTAGGTTAAGACATCTAA
Source organism: Flavobacteriales bacterium (assembly GCA_014239715.1). The sequence continues at coordinate 7,453 of JAAZYJ010000327.1, read as the reverse complement.
TGCCTCGAAAAGAAGGGCCCTTCTTTGAAGGGTTCGGGAAGCAACTTCGACGTATAGCACCTCTTTGCGGCGTTTCTTGATGTATAACAATGATTGCCATTTGTAGTTGAACTTAACAAGGAATAGAAGGCCCAAAACACAGGCGATAATAAAGATGGTTTCCCGGACAAACGGAACATGCATGTCCACATCATTGTGAACATAGAACGAGTAGATACTCGACAGAACAACTACAAAAAGAATTATCCGATTAATTGCACTTACCATTGACCGTAAAGATAATGCTTCCAGCCTAAATGCGGAATTATATACGTTAGATTATACGTGTTGAAAGACAAACAGTTCAATTTTGGCACGGGGTTTGTTTTTGGGAGGGTTGTACATCAAAAACGAACAAGGTGATTGACCTAAAAAAAGAACTTACCACACTTAAAACAAAAGCCAGCAAATTAATGAAGCTTGGCAATGTTTCCGAATATATCCAAACCCTTTGTGAAATAAACAGCATTCAATTGCAATTAGTAACTATGAGATCAAAATAATTGCGGGAGCAATTCTCAAAAATACTTTTTTGCCATTCAAGAGCCTTTTTCGGGAGAAGAAGGCTTTTTTATTTTCCATTAAATTGAGGAAAGCTTAGCTTTACGGGGTTCAACAAGATAAGTGGATTTTCAAATAATAAAAAGCGGTGTTCTGCTCGGCCTGTTCTTAAGCATGCTGATCGGGCCTGTGTTTTTCGTACTTCTTGAGACGAGCATCAGGAGAGGAATGAGAGATGCGGTTTTTGTTGACGTAGGAGTTCTTTTGGCTGATGTTCTGTATTTATTTTTAGCTTATTTCAGTGCGGAGAAGATAATGATCTGGCTGGAAAAGTATGAGTTTTTTAAATTTATTGGTGCCGGCATTATTATCGTATACGGACTATATACAATAATCAGTAAGAAAGCCCCGCAGGTAGCACAGAACATTGATCTGAAACAACTGAAAAGACCAAACGTATTCGGTTTGATCTCAAAAGGCATCGCGCTTAACGCAATGAATCCGGCCGTATTGGCTTATTGGCTCTTCGTATGCACCTATCAGGTTAAAGGACACAATATAGAAGGGGTAAATGTAGTCGTGTTTTTCGTGGTTTGTCTTGGAACCATGTTCCTGATAGATCTACTTAAGATTTATTTTGCCAGCAAACTGAAAAAGAAACTTACACCTAGAAACGTCGCAACTGTAAGCGTAGTTGTAGGAGCGATATTGATTTTCATAGGCATTGGACTTTGTTTTCAGGACATTCAGGACATTGACATGCAAGATGTTGAAATACTCAATGGAGACTGATGTTCTCATAATAGGTCAAGGGCTTGCCGGAACAGTTTTAGGTGAAACATTTGTTCAACGTGGAAAATCAGTGTTTTTCATTGATCAAGGTCACGATGGCGCTTCATCAATGGTGGCGGCAGGAATGATGAATCCAATGGTGTTTAAGAGGATCAATAAGAGCTGGAAGGTAGACGACCTGCTCCCCACAGCCGTGAGCTTTTATAAAACACTGGAACAAAAGATCGGTCAGAATATGTTCTGTGAGTATAATATCCTAAAGTTTTTCGCGAATGAGGCGTACAAAAATGCCTGGAATTCCAAAGTGGACGACAATAAGTACATTAATAAAGCAGAAGAACAATACCCGAACAAGTTGATATCCAATGATTATGGGTTTGGAAGGGTTACCAATTGCAGCCGAGTGGTATTAAGTAGTATGCTTACGACTTATCGTGATCAGCTGAGATCAGAGAATGCCTTGTTGGAAGAAACGTTTGAACCGAAACACTTGAACATTGAAAAAGGATACTACAAGGATATCAAATTCAGCTGGGTAGTTTTGTGTTTGGGGCATACTGGCGTTGTATGTGAACTGTTCGGATGGCTACCCCTTAGAAAAACAAAAGGTGAGCTACTGAAAATTAAGGCAGTGCAAATGAAGTCAGATGACCTGTTGAACAAAGGATTTTTTGTGGTTCCGGTTGGCAATGACGAGTACGTGGTTGGGTCAACGTACGATTGGAACGATAAAACGACAAACCCTACGCAGCACGGCAAGAATCAGATTGAAGAAAAACTCTCAAAATTGTACGCGGGGAGCTATGAAATAATCGAACACACCGCAGGATTGAGACCCACCGTAATAGATAGAAGACCATTAATAGGTCTGCATCCGGGCCATAAAAATCTCGGTATATTTAACGGTCTCGGCACAAAAGGCGTTCTTATTGCGCCATACTTTGCGAGTCAATTTGCCGATCAGCTTCTGACAGGTGCAAAACTGAATGCTGAAGTGGACATTAAGAGATTTAATTAATTATACTAATTTAGACCATTCAATACAATGAACATGAACACAAAACTATTTCAACTAATATTGCCGCTGATTGTATTTTTCTTTGCGGGTTGTGGCAATTCTGAGCAACAAGATGAACAGAACATTAATGACACCAGCGCCGATACAGAGGTTAAGAGTGAGATGGAAGAACTGGATTACTCCGACATGAGCATGTGTGATTTCAATATGGATCAGGTTGATCTGCCGTATAAAATGATGTTGCCGATCAAAACAATTGGTGAGAGACCAAATATTGAACATAATGAGGAAGTTACATGGCACGTTAAACTGAATAAAAAATTTCATTTAACAATAGACGATTGGGGAAAAGAAGAAAAAACGATCAGTAAGATGAAAGAACAATTGACTCTGGACAACGGAGTATTTGACTTGGTCGTGAATAGTGAGGACGAAGACGAGCTTGTCTACACGTTGAACGGAAAGAAAGAGACGGACATCGGAGGGTTTAATCACTTTTGTTTGGTCAAAGAAATTGATGGCACATATTTTACCATTCAAAGCCATTATTTTGGCGCCTTTTCATTGTCCAGGGTAAACGATATGTTGAGGGCTGCTAAATCTTTCCAGTCAGCAAAAGAGGAGAGCTAATTTAAACAGGCATCTGCTCGAATCATACTAGGGTGCAATTGCGATTTGCCTCTATTCAAGTCCTTTAAGCGCCTTGTACTCAGTTTCCGTTAGCGTTTTCAAATATATTCGCGAGAAATCAATGTAGTTAAGAGCGTTGTGGTGATAATTCTGTACGTTAGAATGTATGATCTTGTAGTCTTCTCCGTACCACAGCATCATCATTGGCGCCTCTTCCATCATTATTTTTTCTGCTTGTGCTAATAGATTCATTTTGGTTTCACGGTCTTCAGTGTGGGTCCCTGCTACAAACAATGAATCAAACGTTGGATTAACATATCTCATCGTGTTGGGATAAGACGGTTCTTTTAAAGATTCGGGCACATTAGCACCGTAGCAGATCATGAGGAAGTTTTCCGGGGATGGGAAATCCGCGATCCAAGCCGACCGAAACATATCTGCTCGCCCATATTTGCTGTCTTCGAGTTTTTGCATAAAAGAAACGGTGCCCCAGGATATGTTAACGTTTAGAACTGTTTTCAATTGCCGCTCAATTTCAGCAGCTACTTTATTGTTTACATTTCCACCTGAATTTATTTCAAGTGAAACTGTTGGAAATCCTTCTCCGTGCGGATAGCCGGCCATGGCTAACAGTTCCTGCGCTTTTTCAGGGTTATAGTTGTATCCGTTAATTGAATCAAAAGGATAGTCGCTGAAGGCCCTTATTTTAGGCACAAGGCCATACCTTGCCTCAATTCCTTGTCCATTGAGCGCATTATCAATAATTTTAGGTCGATTGATGGCATAATTAAACGCTTTTCTCACAAGCACATTGTCAAATGGAGGCTTTGACATATTAAACTCATAATATTGGGTAAGCGCTTCCGGCTCGATTGTGAGCTCGTATATCGGCGGTTTTGTCTCAAAATTGCTGATGTTCTCTTGAAGGATCTCGGCCACCTTTGACGAAGGAAGACCGTCAATGAAAGATAATTTTTTTGAGGAAAAAGCATCATATTCATCCAATTTGTTATCATAAAAACTAAGTGTAAGAGAATCAGCGTAAGGAAAACGATTCCCCTCTGAATCGAAAAGATGATACTTAGGGTGATACGTGAAATAAACCGTTCCAGTCAGGTCATCTTCACCTGCGAATTGAAATGGGCCCGCACCAACCATGAGATCCGCCTCGTATTTCTCATAAGCCTCTCTTGGCAGTACTGAGCACGCGGGACTTGCTAGGGAATAGATGAACGTCGGGTTGGGCTTTATCAAAGTGATCTCCAGTGTAAAATCATCGATCTCTTTTACTCCCTCTATCGACTTTGCCTGCCCGTTGTGAAATAACTTAGCTCCCACTACTTCCTCCTTAAAAAGATTTTCGTAATTACTGTTATTGCTGTTATTCCCGCAGAGCAGCTCGAAAGAATATATAAAGTCACTTGCTTTTACTTGTCTTCCGACACTACCTTCAAAGCAGCTATTGTCGTGAAAGTAAACATCTTGTTTAAGGTTGAACGTGTAGACCAGTCCGCTTTCACTTATTTCCCAATTTTCAGCAATAGCACCCAGCACGCTCAAATCCTCCGTGTTGAATTTGACAAGCCCTTCATGCATTTGTTGTGCAATTCGTGCGGCACTCATTGACACGATTACCACCGGGAACAATGTTGAGTACTTTTCGGTTTCAGCAGTTTTTATATTTCCGCCATATGCAACCACTCCTTTAGCTACACGCAAGCCTGAATTTTCATTCGTCTCCTCCCCACATGAAATAATTAGTGCTGCCAACAATAAAACCAAAATCCGATTACCCATAGATTGCCCTTTTTATCCGTTATTTATATTGCTTTTAAACGTTAACACGAATATACAAGAATAAATTTATGGAGAATTATCCCGCTATTTTTATTTGGATTGAAAGAATATAAGTTATCTTAGTTCGACGAAAGATTGTTGATGTAAATGGACTGATTTTGCCTGAATTTATAGGTCAATTTAATCTCTCAATTATTTTGATATGTTGAAAAATGAGAGTAATATTGCGCCTGCTTAGGCTAAGCATCCTTTAATTTAAGCACAAATAATGAACAAACTATCTGTCTTACTACTAATGGCGCTTGGGTTGTCGACAACCACATTAGCGCAGTCCGAGACCTCCATTATTCTACAGGGCCATTATCAGGGTAGAAACATATATGTTCAAAATCCCTTTGGAAGCTCTGGAGTAGGGTTTTGTGTTACCAAGGTTACAGTTAACGGAGATGTTACTACAGATGAAATTGCCTCAAGTGCATTTGAGATAGATTTCGTGAATTTTCAACTTAAGGTCGGGGACCCACTGGAAGTTGAAATATTCCACAAGCTTGATTGTACTCCGAAGGTAATTAATCCACAAGTCTTGGAGCCGCAAAGCACATTTGAGACCATTGCTATTGAAGTTGGTGAAGATCAGGTGTTGAATTGGAAAACGAATAAAGAGACGGGGAAGCTTACCTATATCATTGAGCAATACCGATGGAACAAGTGGATAAAAGTAGGGGAAGTCGAGGGCCAAGGAACACCCGGAGAGCAAGAATACAAGTTTAAGGTTACCACGCATTCTGGCGAAAATAAATTCAGGGTAAAGCAGGTTGACTATACCGGAAGGCCAAGAATGTCAACAGCAGCGACGTATATTGATACGGAAATGAAGGAAGTGGATTTCTATCCCAAGAAAGTTAAAAAAGAAATCACTTTCACTGAGAAAACCAAATACGAAATATTTGATTCGTTCGGGAACATTGTGAAGAAAGGGTTTGGAGAGAAAATCGATTGTACGACTCTTAAAAAGGGGCTATACTACTTGAACTACGACAACACGAACGACGAGTTTAGTAAGAATTAAGGCTTACTTATAGAAGTATTAACTCCTCCTCTGTTTAGCAGTGGAGGTTTTTTTTTCAATAAAATGAAGCTGGAACACATTGGTATCGCTGTCAGGGAACTGAAATCATCAAACAAATTATTTTCAGACTTGTTTGGAAAGGAAAATTACAAACTTGAAGAGGTGGCTTCAGAAGCGGTCAAAACTTCCTTTTTTCGCGTAGGAGAAAGTAAAGTGGAGCTGCTGGAGGCAACCAATGCGAACAGCCCAATTGCCAAGTTCATAGAAAAAAGAGGAGAAGGGATTCATCATTTGGCATTCGAGGTGCAGGACATACATGCAGAAATTAAGCGACTATCGAAATTAGGGTACCGAATCATTGATTCTCAACCAAAAGATGGGGCCGACAACAAAAGAGTGGCCTTTCTTCACCCTAAATCAACGAATGGCGTCCTGATTGAGCTATGTCAGGAGAAAGCCTAGCCTGTCAATGACTGTTTCAACGGAGGTGTCTAAATGCAAGGAGCGGATACCCAGCTTTTTGGCCCCAGTCACATGTTGCTTGGTGTCGTCGATAAAAAGTGTCTTCAGTGGATCAAGACAATTGTCGTTGAGAACGTATTCGAAGGCCTGCCTATTGGGTTTGCGTTGACCAATTCTATGAGAGAAGTAAATCTTGCTAAAATAGGGCTCAAGGTCTGTAACTAGATTCTCCTTCCTAATTATTTTTTGAAAGGCCTCTTCATGAATAGAATTGGTGTTACTTAGCAAAAAAGTGTTGTATTGTTTTTGAATTTGGGTAAGAAAATCAAACCGCTCTCGGGGGAAGTCCAGCAACATGGCGTTCCAGGCAGTGGCGATCTCGTCGTGGCTACTGTTTATATTTCCCAGCTCCTTAATTCCTTGCAAAAACTCCGCATCATCTATTTCTCCCACTTCAAAGGATGAAAACAGCTTTGATTGTTGGGCTTGAGAGTAAATTTTGTTAAAGTCAGCGATACCTAGACCCTCAAATGCTTTGATGGTCAAATTGTAGTCGATATTCAGCAGTACCCCACCCAGATCAAAGATGATATTCTCTGTTTTCATCGGGACGAAGTTAATTCATTCAAAGATGAAAAAACTGTAAAAACAATCCGGAAACTATTGCAGATGTATTTTCTGATAACGAGGCCCGATTAAATAGGTCGGGAACAAAGTTTGCGATTTCAGATAAAAAAGACGAACTTAGATATTGTAAAACAAACAATAAGAATTGTTGTGAAAGTTAGAAATTGAATAAACTGGTAATATAAAAATGAAAAAACTCCTCCTTTTGTTAATTTCGTTTTGCAGCTTCGCAAGTTTGTTCTGCCAAAACGCACCTGTCGACTTTCAAAACCCGGGAATAGGCCTTTCCTGGACCTGGACTGTCTTCGAAAACGATACGAATCCACCTTTGGAAATGGTAGCAAACCCATCCCCTGGAGGATGGAACACGTCATCAACAGTAGCTAAAGTCACGGCTTTACAAACTGGGAACCCATGGGCGGGCTGCGAATCACTGCACGGAACAGACGTGGGTTCATTTAGTCTTGATTCTACCAATTGTATAATTAAAATAATGGTGCTGAAAGATAGGATCAGTG